>DATJEJ010000140.1:0-9594 GCA_035496795.1 Candidatus Omnitrophota bacterium | reverse complement strand
GAGACCCAGCGTGTTCCAGGGAAGGTCGCGGATCGCCGCGAAGACCGGATTCGGCGCGCGGAACGGCACGTGGACCACGGTCCGCGCGGCCCGCCCTTCGAGCGCGGGCAGGAGCGCGGCCCGGATCGCCGCGGCGTCTTCCGCGCGCGCCCGGCCCAGCCAGGGCTCCTCGAAGTGGATCCACGTCGCGCCGGCCTCTTCGAGCGCGGCGGCCTCGCGCGCCAGGGCCTTGCCGATCGCGGCGCCGGCCGCCACGGCGTCGCCGTAGTGGAGGTCCTTCGAGAACCGGTAGAGCGAGTACGGCCCCGGCAGGAACGCCTTGACGGGCTTCTTCGTCAGGGCCGCCGCGGCCAGGTAGTCGCCGACCGTGATGGGGCCCTTCCATGCCACGGGGCCCACGATCTCCGGCTGGCGGTAGTACGTGTTGGTGTCGAGATAGCGGATCAGCCCCGCGATGCGCATGCCCTCGAGGCCGCGCGCCACGTAGGTCTGGGCGTCCTCCCACCCGGCGCCGCCGTCCATGAGGAGGTCGAGGCCGGCCCGGTCCTCCATCTCCAGCGTGCGGCGCGTCGTCGCGCGGACCGCGTCGGCCACGTCCTGATCCGTGGCTTTTCCCTGGTCGCGGCGGTTCAGCGTCACGCGCAGGTTCACGTCCCCCGAGCGGGTCGGGAGCTTGGGATAACTCCCCGCGAGCGTCGTCCGGAATTGCACGTTTCCTCCTGGAGGGTGGAAGTACGTAACGAGTCCAGGATGCTACTAGAGAAGGTCTTGAGGAACAAGGCGCGCGGCGCCTCTCCATGGCAGGTTCCTTGCAGCCGCTGGGGCCGCTACGGCGCAAGCAAGAGCGGGAGGGATCGTGGCAGCACGACAAGGAGCGAACCATGACACGCGAGACCCCGAATGTGACTACGAAGACCGACGTACTGCGTGAGAGCCCGGCCTTCTGCGGTTTCTCGGTGAACGACCTTCGCAACGCGAAGGAGTTCTACGGAGGAACCCTGGGGTTGGACGTACGGGAAGAGAACGGGATGCTTCACCTCCGCCTCTCGACGGGAGCGAACGTGCTCCTGTACCCCAAGTCGAACCATCAGCCGGCGACGTTCACCGTCCTGAATTTCCCGGTCAAGGACGTCGAGCGGACCGTGGACGATCTGACGGCACTCGGCGTGCGGTTCCAGCGATACGACGGAGAGATCCAGACCGACGCGAAGGGAATCCATCGCGGCCGGGGTCCCGTGATCGCCTGGTTCCAGGATCCGGCGGGGAACATCCTCTCCGTCCTGGAGAGGAAGTAGCTCCGGAAGGCGCTCAGACCGTGACGGCCTGGGCCGTGGGCTCGGGCCGCGCGGTCTCGGGCCGTGCGGGCTCCGCCATGCGCGGGTAGAGCGCCGCGAGGAGCGCGACGAAGACCGCGGTGGAGAGCACGAAGACCGACCGCAGTCCGAAGCTCCCCGCCACCGCCCCGCCGATCAAGGGGCCGGTCAGATTCCCCATCATGAGCGCGGTCGACGTCACCCCCATGATCCCGGCGCGGCGCTCCGCCGGCGCTCGGATGCCGATCATCGCCTGCACCGACGGGACGATTCCGCCGATGAACGCGCCGTAGCCGATCCGGAGCAGGAAGAGCTGCCAGGCGCGCGCGACCAGCGCCTGCGGGAGCGCGAACACTGCGGCACCGAGCAGGGCGCGGCCGAGCACGGGGCGATAGCCCTTCCGGTCGCCGCGCCGCCCCCAACGAGGCGCGCCGATGGCGCTCGCCACCCCCGTGATCGCGAAGATCACCCCCGTCGTCGTGGCGAGGAGCCGTCCGCTCGCGCCCAGGAATTCCACATAGAGCGCCATCACCGGCTGGATCGACATCAGCGCGAACTGGCTGCCGAAGAGGACGAAGAAGAGGAGCCGGAATTGCGGCGTCCCGAACACCGTCCTGTAGTTCTCGAGGACCTGTCCGAAGCCGGCCTCGCGGGGCTCGGGAAGATCGCGCGGCACGAGGAGGATCACCGCGATCCCCGCCGCCAGGTTCATCGCCGCGGTCACGAAGAAGATCTGCCGGTAGCCGATCGCGTCGGCCAGGGCGCCGCCGATCAGAGGGCCGAGAATCGTGCCGGTGGGAATCGCGGTCTGGAGCGTGCCGAGCGCATACCCCATCCGCTCGCGCGGCGCCTTGGAGGCCATCAGCGCGAGCGCGGCCGCGATGAAGCCGGAGACGGCGCCCTGCGCCACCCGCAGCACGAAGAGCTGCGGCACGGTCCGCGCAAAGCCCATCAGCAAGGTCGCGAGCGCGAGCCCGAGGCTCGCGCGCACCACCATCAGCTTCCTGCCGTGCTTGTCGCCCAGCACGCCCCAAACCGGCGTCGCGACCGTCGCGGCAAAGAAGGGCGCCGCGAACAGCAGCCCGCTCGTGAACTCCAGCTTCCCCGGCTCGGTCACGCCGAGCTGGCGAAGATAGAGGGGGAGGAACGGCAGGAACATGCTCATGCCGAGCATGGTGAAGAACTGGGCCGTCCACAGCGCGAAGAGGGTCCGCTTCCAGTCGTCGAGCCTCCGGAAGCTCCCGAGAGGCCCGTCGAGCGCGCGGATGGCGGGTCAGGCCGCCTGGCCCGCGCAGGCGGCGCACGGGCAGATGCGGCGGAGGTAGTCGAAGGCGTAGATCCCGGTCGTGTGGCCGTCGCTCCAGTCGAAGTGGAGCGCGTAGTTCCCGACGGTGCGCGCGGCGGCGATCGAGACGCCGGGATCCACGTGCTCCTCGAACACCAGGCGCTCTCCGGTCGTCTCGCTGACGCACTGGGCGCAGGGACAGCGGCCGCGCAGCGTGCGCGCGGGATAGACCGACTCGTGCCCGTCCTCCCAGCGGATCGTGAAGCGCTCGCCCCCCTTCTTCTTCAGCTCCACGGGGGTCGTCTCCTCGGGCAGGAGCGCGCGGGTCATCACTCCTCCACGATCGAGAGCGTGAGATTCCGGAACGCGCGGATGCTCACCTGGCGGGCGAGCGCGCCGGCCACGTCGGCCATCGCCTTCCCCGAGCTCGACTCCGGCTCGGCCACGACCACCGGCGTCCCCTCGTCGGCCGCGCGGCGGATCGCGGGATCGAGCGGGATCGAGCCCAGGAAGGGCACGTCCAGCGCCTTCGCCGCTTCCTCGGCGCCGCCGTGGCCAAAGAGATCGTCCCGCCCCCCGCAGTGCGGGCAGACGTAGTAGGACATGTTCTCGACGATGCCGAGGATGGGCACCTTGGTCTGCTGGAACATGCGGAGCGTCTTCATCGAGATCTGGAGGCCGACGTCCTGCGGCGTCGAGACGATCACGCCGCCGGTGACCGGCACCGTCTGCACCAGGGTGAGGTGCACGTCCCCCGTGCCGGGCGGCAGGTCCACGATCAGGTAGTCCAGCTCCCCCCAGTTCACCCCCAGCAGGCACTGCTGGACCGCCTTGTGCGCCATCGGGCCGCGCCAGATGAGCGGCTGGTCCCCGGGCGTGAGATAGCCCATCGACATCACCTTCGTGCCGTGCGCGTCACCCGGCTCGATGGTGTTGTCGGCGCGCGGCTCGGCGGGGCGCGACCCGCGCATCATGATCGGGATGGAAGGGCCGTAGATGTCCGCGTCCAGGAGGCCCACGCGCGCGCCGCTCCGCGCGAGCGAAGCGGCGATATTGGCGGCGACCGTGGACTTGCCGACGCCTCCCTTGCCGCTGCCGACCGCGACGATGTTCTTCACGTTCTGGAGCGCGGCCGTGCTCGGGGCCGGCGGACGGCGCACCTCCGCCGTCATGTTCACTCGAGCGTCGGAAACGCCGGGGATCGCGAGCACCGCCTGGCGCGCCTGGTCCCTCAGGCGGTCCTTGACGGGGCAGGCGGGGGTGGTCAGATTGACGTCGAAGGCCACCTTGTCCCCCTCGATCTTCATGTTCCGGACGAAGACGAGGGAGACGATGTCGCGGTGGAGGTCCGGATCCATGACGGACCGAAGGGCATCCAAGACTTGGGCTTCCGAGACGGGGGCCTGGGCCATCATCGCTCCTCGAAGGGTGTGTGGGGCGGGATCGGACTCGACATCATAACGCATACGGCTCCTGGGCGGAAACCGGCTCCCGAACGCCAGTTCCGCGATTCCGAATTCCCCTACTGAGGTAGACGCGATGCCGCGGCAAACGATGCGCCTCACGGCGGCCGGCGGTGGTCTCGCCGCGCCCCCCGCGAAGCCGGCCGCCGACCCGGGACCGGTGCGCGACGGGGACGTCGTGCTCACCGTGCATGGGATGACCTGCGCGGGATGCGTCGCCACGGTGGAGCGCGCGCTCCGTTCCGCGCCCGGCGTGGCGTCGGCCACAGTGAACCTGGCCACCGAGGAAGCGCGCGTCCATCCCGAGGCCGGCTCTACCCCCAGCGTCGCCGCGCTCGTGAGCGCCGTCGAGCGCGCCGGCTACCGCGCCGCGCCGCGCGCCGCGACCTCCTCGTCCGAGCGGGAGAAGGTGCGCCTGGCCGAGGAGCGCGCGCTCCGCGGGAGGCTCCTCCTCTCCGTCGCGCTGGGGGTGCCGATCATGGTCGTCCACCTCTTCGTGCACGACCAGGACCGCGCGCGGTGGCTCGCCTTCCTCCTCGCCACCCCCGTGCAGTGGATCGCGGCCTGGCCGTTCCACGCGCGCGCCGTGAAGGCGCTCCGCCACAAGACGGCCGACATGAACACCCTGATCACGCTGGGCACCTTCTCCGCGTACCTCTATTCCGCCGCGGTGACGCTCGCGCCCGGACGCTTCCGCGCCTCGGGGCTGGGCACGCACGTCTACTTCGACACGGCGGTGATGATCCTCGTCTTCATCCTGCTCGGGCGCCTCCTCGAGTCGCGGGCGCGCCGCCGCACCGGAGACGCGCTGAAGGCGCTGCTCACCAGGCGGCCGCCGACGGCGCGGCGCCTGCGGGCGGCCGAGGCCGGAGAAGAGCCGGGCTTCGACGCGCCGCGCGAGAGCGCCCCCGTGGAGTCGGTGGCCCGCGGCGATCTCCTCGAGATCCTCCCGGGCGAGGTGATCCCCGTGGACGGGCTGATCGCCGAGGGGCGCACCGAAGTGGACGAATCGATGCTCACGGGCGAGCCCTTCCCCGTCGCTCGCGAGCCGGGGGATCCGGTCGCGGCGGGCACGGTGAACCGGATCGCCCCCTTCGTCCTCCGCGCGACGCGGGTGGGCGCCGAGACCACGCTCGCGCGGATCGCCCGGCTGGTCGAAGAAGCGCAGGGCGGGAAGGCGCCGATGCAGGAGCTGGCCGACCGCGTGGCGGCGCGCTTCGTCCCCGCCGTGATCGCGATCGCGGTCGCGGCCGCGGCGATCTGGCTCTTCGTGGGTCCCGAGCCCCGGGCCCGCTACGCGCTCACCGTCTTCGTCTCGGTGCTGATCGTGGCCTGTCCCTGCGCCATGGGGCTCGCCACGCCGACCGCGATCCTCGCCGGAACGGGCGCCGGAGCGCGGCGCGGAATCCTGATTCGGGGCGGCGAGGCGCTCGAGCGCGCGGGCTCGCTCACCACGGTCGTCTTCGACAAGACCGGCACGCTCACGCGCGGCGAGCCGGTCGTGGCCAGCCTGGCCGCGGCGCCGGGGATCGATCCGGCGAGCCTGATCGCGGTCGCGGCGGCGGTCGAGGCGGGCTCGGAGCATCCGCTCGCGCGCGCGGTCGCGCGCCATGCGGCGGCCTCCGGCGCGGCGGCGCTTCGCGCGCGGGACGTGCGCGTGACCCCCGGCGGCGGCGTCGAGGGGATCGTCGAGGGGGTTCCGACCCGCGTGGGCTCGCTCTCCTTCGCGGCGCGCGGCGCCGAGCCCGACCCCGCCCTCCTCACGCGCGCCGAGCAGGCGGCCGAGCGGGGCCGCACCGTGGCCTGGGTCGGCGAGAGCGGACGGGAAGGGGTGCGCCTTCTGGGCCTGTTCGAGGTGACCGACCCGCCGCGCGAGGACGCCGCGGCCGCGGTGGCCCGGCTTCAGGCGCGCGGGCTGAAGGCGGTGCTCGCCACCGGCGACCGCGAGGCGCCGGCGCGCGCGCTGGCCCACGCGGTGGGGCTGGACGAGGTGCGGGCGGGGCTCACCCCGGAGGGAAAGGTGGCGCTGGTGCGGGAGCTCCAGGCCCGCGGCGAGACCGTGGCCATGGTCGGAGACGGCCTGAACGACGCGCCGGCCCTGGCCGCGGCCGACCTGGGCATCGCGCTCGGCACCGGCACCGATGCCGCGATGGAGGCGGCGGACGTGACCCTGGTGCGGGGGAGCATGGACGGCATCACGGCGGCCCTCGACCTCTCGCGGGCCACCCGGAGCACGGTCCGGCAGAACCTCTTCTGGGCCTTCGCCTACAACGTGATCGCGATTCCGGTGGCGGCCGGCGTCCTGTATCCCGCGGCGGGGATCCTGCTCCACCCCACGCTCGCGTCGGCCGCGATGGCGCTCTCCAGCGTCTCGGTCGTGACGAACAGCCTCCGTCTCGCCGGGTGGCGCGGACGGCCCGCGTATGCTAATTTCGAGCGCTAATCCACGCGCGGGAACAGGTCGTTCGCCCTCGTTCCGCGCGAGACAGGACCGGAGGGAGCATGGCCGTTTCCAACGATGAGCTGAAGGGCCTCTACTACTACATGAACCTGGTGCGCCAGGTGGACGAGCGCTGCCGCCGCCTCTTCAAGCAGGGGCGCTTCCACGGCACCTACTTCTCCGCCGTGGGCCAGGAAGCCACCGTCGTGGGCCCCTGCTACGGGCTCCGCCCCGACGACTTCATCGGCATCCAGCACCGTGAGATCGGCGCCGTCATCACCAAGGGCATGCCGATCAAGTACCTCATGGCGCAGCTCTTCGCGCGGAAGGACAGCCCCGACCGCGGGAAGTCGCACCCGTGCCACTACGGCTGGAAGCCGATGGGGATCGTCACGCCGGCCTCGACGATCGCCGCGCAGACCGTGATCGTCACCGGCTCCGCGCTCGCCTGGAAGATCCAGAAGAAGGACAACGTCGCCGTCGCCTTCGTCGGCGAGGGGGCCACGTCGAACGGGGTCTGGCACGAGGCGCTGAACTTCGCGGGGGTCCACAAGCTCCCGATCGTCTTCGTCGTGCAGGACAACCTGTGGGCCGAGTCGGTGCCGAAGAGCCTGGGCGTGCCGGTGGACAACGTGTCCGAGCGCGCCAAGGCCTACGGCTTCCCCGGCGTCACCATCGACGGCAACGACCTCATGGCGACGTACGAAACCTCGCAGGACGCGGTCCGGAAGGCGCGGCGCGGCGAGGGCCCGACCCTGATCGAGATGAAGACCTACCGGTGGTACGGCCACTCGGAGATCGATCCGGCCAACTACCGGACGCAGGAAGAGCTGGAATCCTGGAAGCGCCGCGACCCGGTGCCGCGCTACGAGCGGCTCCTCATGGAGCGCGGCGTCGTCGACGAGGCGTTCAAGCAGCAGACGCTCCAGCGGATCGAGCGGGAGATCGAGGAGGCGATCGAATTCGCCGACAAGAGCCCGCACCCCGATCCGAGCGAGATCCTGGAGGACGTCTACGCCCCGTTCTAGCCCGGCCGGACGCGCCCCGCGCGAGTCGCGGGTGGAGATGGTCGAGCTGGTGCTGCCGAACGACGCGAACACGCTGGGCAACGTGCTCGGCGGCCGCGTGCTCCACTGGATCGATCTCGCGGCGGCCATCGTCGCCCACCGGCACTGCCGGCAGGAGACGGTGACGGTGTCGCTGGACCAGATGTCGTTTCTCGCGCCGATCCGCGTCGGTCAGCTCGCGGTGATCGCGGCGCGCATGACGTACACGGGCCGCACCTCGATGGAGATCCGCGTCGACGTGGCGTGCGAGGACCTCCTGACCGGGGAGCGGCGCCCGACCTCGACGGCGTATCTCACGTTCGTCGCGATCGACAAGCAGGGTCGGCCGGCGCCGGTGCCGCCGCTGATCTTGGAGACGGAAGAAGAGCGCCGCGAAGCGCGCGCGGCCGAGGGCCGCCGCGAGGCGAGGCTCCGAGCACGGCCCGACCACCCGCACGAACCGGAGCACGCAGCAGAGCATCCGGGGGAGACCAAGCATCGATGAAGACGTTCGACGCCCAAGCGCCGGCGGCCGCCCCGGCGGATGTGAAGACGATCACGATGATCGAGGCGATCACGCAGGCGCTCCACGAAGAGATGGAGCGCGACCCACGGATCTTTCTGATCGGCGAGGACATCGCCAACTACGGCGGCGTGTTCAAGGCGACCAAGGGGCTGTATGAGAAGTTCGGCCCCATGCGCGTCATCGACAGTCCCATCTCCGAGAACTTCCTGGTGCAGGGGGCGGTGGGCGCCGCGCTCGCGGGCCTGATCCCCTCCCCCGAGATCCAGTTCGACGATTTCATCTCCCTCGCGGTGGACGGCATCGTGGAGCACGCGGCCAAGATGCGCTACCGCTCGGGCGGCATGTGGACCTGCCCCATGGTCATCCGCTGCTGCTGCGGCGCCGCGGTGGGCGGCGGCCTCTTCCACTCGCAGTTCAACGCGTCGTGGTTCATGCATTCGCCGGGGCTCGTGGTCGTGGCGCCGGCGACGCCGTACGACGCGAAGGGGCTGTTGAAGTCGGCCTTCCGCGGACAGAACCCGGTGCTCTACTACGAGCACAAGCGGCTCTACCGGACCTCCAAGGGACCGGTGCCCACGCACGACTACACGGTGCCGCTCGGAAAGGCGAACGTGGTCCGCAAGGGAGCCCACGTCACGGTGATCTCCTATGCGCTGATGCTGCACCGCTCCCTGGAGGCGGCGGAGAAGGTGGCCGCCGAGGGGATCGACGTGGAGGTGATCGATCTCCGCACGCTCGCGCCGTACGACAAGGAAACGATTCTCGAGTCGGTGCAGAAGACCTCGCGCGCCATCTGCGTCTACGAATCGTCGCGCACGATGGGCGTGGGCGCCGAGATCGCGGCCATGATCGCCGAAGAGGGGTTCAGCTCCCTCGACGCGCCGGTCCGCCGCGTGTCGCCGCCGGACGCGCCGCAGGAGCCCTTCGCGCCCGTGCTGGCCGATGCCTATCTGCCCGACGCCAACCGGATCGCCCAGGCGATCCGCGAAACCGTCGCGTATTGATCCGGCGGCTTCGGGCCGCGCTCGGAGGAACGGAATGCCCGTCACCATCGTAGTGCCGCAGCTCGGGGAGAGCGTCGTCGAGGGAACGATCGGCAAGTGGCTGAAGCAGGTGGGCGAGCCGATCGCCAAGGACGAGCCGATCGTCGAGATCATCACCGACAAGATCAACATCGAGCTCCCCGCCCCGACCGCGGGCACGCTCGGCGAGATCACCGCCGCCGAGGGGACCGTCGCGCAGGTGGGCGAGAAGCTGGGCTCGATCCTGGCCCCGGGCGAGTCGCTTCCCGCGGGAGGCGCCGCCGCGCCGGCCCCGGCGCATGCCGCCGCGGGCGCGGCCTCGGCATCGGGCGCGGGAGCGGGCGTGGACGCCAAGGCCGCGCGCGCCGCCGCCGCGACCCCGGCTTCCCCCGAGAGCAGGACGCCGCAGGGGGACGCCCCGCTCGGCGCGGTGGCCGCCGGGCCGCGCACGGCCGCATCGGCCCCGGCCTTCGCCAACGCTCCTCCGGGACGTCCCGCG
>DATJEJ010000139.1:0-9911 GCA_035496795.1 Candidatus Omnitrophota bacterium | reverse complement strand
TCGAGCACCGCGGCCGCGTCGCCGACCTCGGTGGACTCGTGAACGTCGCTCGTGACCGGAACGTCGGCCGCCTCGCGGATCCGCGCCAGCGAGCGCAGCCCCTCGGAGGGGCCGGGGCCGCGATAGGAATCCCCCGACGTGCGGTTCGCCTTGGCGTACGACGCCTTGAACACGAACGGCATGCCGAGCGATCCGGCGATCCGCTTCACCTCCCGCGCGATCTCCATCGCTTCCCCTTCGTCCTCGAGCGCGCAGGGACCCGCGATCAGTCCGAGCCGCTCGGGGCCGAACGTGACCGGGCCGACCCGCACCGGGGCGACCTTGAGCGGGGGTGGGGTGGGACTCATGGGCGCGGCGCGCCGGAGGCGCTCTCCTGGCCGGGGCGCGCCGGGGCGCCGGCTTCGCGGCGGTGGCGCTCCTCGTTCGCCGCGCGGATGAATCCGCGGAAGAGCGGGTGCGGATCGGACGGACGCGACTTGAGCTCGGGATGGAACTGAACGCCCACGAACCAGGGATGGTCGGGCAGCTCGACGATCTCGACCAGGTCGCGCGCCTCGAAGAGGCCCGTCACGCGCATGCCGCGCTCCTGGAAGACGTCGCGATAGGCATTGTTGAACTCGTAGCGATGGCGGTGGCGCTCTTCCACGCGCGGGCGGCCGTACTCCGCCTGGGCGTGGCTGCCGGCGGCGAGCGCCGCCTCGTACTTGCCGAGCCGCATCGTCCCGCCCATCTGGGAAACCCCCTCCTGCTCGGGCATGAGGTCGATCACCGCATGAGGCGTCGAGGGATCGAACTCCGAGGAGTCGGCGCCCTTCAGTCCGGCCACGTCGCGCGCGAACTCGATCACGGCGCACTGCATGCCGAGGCAGATGCCGAAGAACGGCACCTTCCGCTCGCGCGCGTAGCGCGCGGCCTGCACCATCCCCTCGGTGCCGCGGTCGCCGAAGCCGCCCGGAATCAGGATGCCGTGCGTCTGGCCGAGCAGCGCCTCGGGGCCGTCCAGCTCCACGCGCTCCGAGTCGACCCAGTCGATCTTCACCGTCACGCCGTTCGAGACCCCCGCGTGCTGGATCGCCTCCTGGATGCTCTTGTAGGCGTCCCGGAGGTGCGTGTACTTCCCCACGACCGAGACCGTCACCGACTCGCGGGCCGACCTCATCCGCTCCGAGAACGCGTTCCAGACGCGGAGATCGGCCGGACCCGCGTCCAGGCGGAGCATCTGCACGACCAGGTCGTCCAGTCCGCCCTTGTGGAACATGAGCGGCACCTCGTAGATCGAGGGCACGTCGATCGCCTCGATCACCGAGCGGGTCGGGACGTTGCAGAAGAGCCCGATCTTCTCCTTCACCTCCTGCGGCAGCGGCACCTCGGTGCGGCAGAGGAGGATGTCGGGCTGGATCCCGATCGCGCGGAGCTCCTTCACCGAGTGCTGCGTCGGCTTGGTCTTGATCTCGCGCGCGGCGCCCAGGTGCGGCACCAGCGTGACGTGGATGAAGAGGGTGTTCAGCGAGGAGAGCTCCAGCCGGAGCTGGCGGATCGCCTCCAGGAACGGGAGCGATTCGATGTCCCCGACCGTGCCGCCGATCTCCACGATCGCCACGTCCACCGGCCGCCCGCGCGTCAGCGCCATCATGCGCGCCTTGATCTCGTCGGTGACGTGCGGGATCACCTGCACCGTGCGGCCCAGGTAGTCGCCGCGGCGCTCCTTCTGGATGATCGCGTCGTAGATCTGCCCCGCGGTGACGTTGTTCTCGCGGCCCATGGAGACGCCGAGGAAGCGTTCGTAGTGCCCCACGTCCAGGTCGGTCTCGGCGCCGTCGTCGGTGACGTAGACCTCGCCGTGCTGGTACGGGCTCATCGTCCCCGGATCCACGTTCAGGTAGGGATCGAACTTCTGCAGCGTGACCGCGAGGCCGCGCGACTTGAGCAGCGAGCCGATCGCCGACGCGGCGATCCCCTTGCCGAGCGACGAGACCACGCCTCCGGTCACGAACACGAACTTGGTCATCGCCCCACTCCCCCCTTGGTCATGATGCTCCCCCCTCGCTCCATCGCGTCCGTGCCCGCGCCAGATCCTCGGGCGTATCGATTCCGATCGAATGATAGTCGCCGACGGCGACGTGTATCGGGATGCCGTTCCAGAGCGCGCGCAGCTGCTCGAGCCGCTCGCCGGTTTCGAGCGGTGCGGGTGGCAGCGCGGCCAGCTCGCGAAGGGTCGCGAGGCGATAGGCATAGATCCCGACGTGGAGCAGGGGCGCCGCGGCGGGAGCGGCGTGGGGCGCGCCCGTCGAGGGGCCGCCCGCCGCGTGCGGGATGAGCGACCGCGAGAAGTAGAGCGCGCGTCCCATGCGGTCGAGCACCACCTTCACGCGGTTGGGATCGCTGGGATCGTCGTCCGGCGCGAAGGGCGCGGCCAGCGTGGCCATGCGCACCTCGGGCCGGTCGAAGAGCGAGACCAGGTGGTCGAGTCCTGCCGGGTTCAGGAACGGCTCGTCTCCTTGCACGTTCAGGATCACCGGATCGGCGGCCAGGTCGGGATCGCGCACGCCGTCCGCCTGGGATCCGCGGCGGGTCATCTCGCAGAGGGCGATCGCGGCCTCGGCCACCCGATCGAGCCCCGAGGGATGGTCGGCTCGCGTGAGGATCGTCTCGCCTCCCGCGTCCCCGACGACCTTGACGATCCGCTCGCTGTCGGTCGCGACCCAGACCGATTCCAGGGACGTCGCCCGCCGGGCGCGTTCGAGCACCCGGACGACGAGCGGCTTACCGCCGAGATCTTGTAACGGTTTTTCGGGGAGACGGGTGCTTTGGAGCCGCGCCGGAATGATCGCGACGGCCCCTGAAGTCGGGCGCGTGGGCACATCGCGCTCCGCTCGGGGGGACGGGAGACGGTGCACGAGTCATGCTACCAAGCGCCGCGGGGGTCGTCAAGCAACCGCCGGGCCAGCTACGTCAGGGAGCAGCCTCGGTGAATCGTCGTTGGCCGCGATGCCGGTCGAACCATGCCGCCCAGGGCACGAGGAGCCACAGCGCGAGCCCGGTCCATGCGATCGTCCGCACGATGTCCGGCCCCGGCGTGGGCGGTGGGCCCGCCACGTCGCCCAGCCAGATCAGGGAAAGGAAGGCTAGGAACAGAACGAACCCCCAGGTCCCCCGCCGGTCGCGCGCCTTGGTCTGCACCACATAGATCGCGACGGCGGCCACGTACATCGCCGTCTCGATCGTCACCTCGAGCGTCGGGTGGTTCCAGAGGCCGAGCCCGACGCGGGTCGGGATCCCCGGAGCCAGCTGAAGGTCGGGACGATGGGTGATCCAATCGAGGAACCAATGGCTGAATACGGCGACGCCGAGGAACAGCGCGCCGGTCCGGTATCGCTTCCGCGCCCAATAGACGCCTCCGATGAGCAACGACCAGGCGATCGCCATCAGGAGGCTGTGGGAGATCGGGTAGGAATCGAACGCCAGCGGCGTCGCCTTCGTGGCGGCCACATCGATGTGGAATCGCTCCATCCCCAGGAGGACGAGCGGCGGCCAGATCAGGTCGAGGAACTGCGCGCCAAAGATGAGCGTGCCGAGCGACATCTTCGGCGCGACCCGCTTCCCCGCCAAGGCGACCGCGAAGTGTCCGACGAACATCAGGGGTGAAACTCCACGGGCACGTCGATCCAAACCGGTACGGGAGTGCCGTGCAGGAGCGCGGGCTTGTAGACCCAATGCGCCACAGCGTCCCGCGCGGATGCATCGAGGTAGTTCACGCTCCGGATCACCTTGACATCCTGGACTCTTCCGCTCGCCGCGACCCGGACGCGTAAGAGGACCGTCCCTTCGATCTTTGCCTCCCGGGCCATCTCGGGATAGACGGGGGTGATCTGCGAGACGACTTCGGGCGGCGTGTCGTACTCCTGCTTGCTGGTGGCCTCAGGTATCGATCGATCGGTGATTCCCTGCAGGAACCAGATATCGGGTGGAGGAGCCTGCGATGGTGCCAGCCCCTTGTGAAGCATCGCCGACTCGATGACTGGGAGCGCCTCCGGGTTTCGCGAATCGTAAGCCCACAGACACCAGGCCAGGTCGGTCCGTAGCGAATCCGGGAGCCGGGCCGAAAGGGCTCCCTCTCCGGGCTTGAAGAGCGCTGCCTTCGACCCCTCGAGGGACACGAGCAGATCGATGCCGAGCGAGTCCTCCGACCAGTGGAGACGCAGCGTCGGCGGCGCTGCGCCGGGCCAGCCCGGGACGCGCACCCAGGAGCAGCTCGCGAGCATGCCCAGCAGGCGACGCAGCGCCTTGTCGGGTCGGGTATGCAGCTCGGCCCCGGTCCCGAACGAGTCCGTAGCGGCGACGACGACCGTATCGGTGTCGGAGCGGGCGGGCGCGAGTCGATAAGCCCTTGGCGGCGGCAGGCGCAAGAGCCGGGAAAAGAGGGCCGGATCGGTAAGGTGGATCGAGCTGGATATCGCCCGTTCCGGAGTCGCTGCCTTCTCCGGAGCGCCATTCCCCGTTCCGGCAGTCCCAAGGCTGATCACCGCAATGGCGAACGCGGTACGCACCCGTTTCATGGCCGGAAATAATGATCCGGCGGCAAGTCCCGGAGCGAGAAGGTCACGGGGACTTCGACCCAATCTTCGACCGCCGCGTCTCCACGCATCGCGGGGCGAAAGGTCAGGACGCTCACGGCGGCCCGGGCGGCCGTGTCGAGGCCGGGGACCGAGTGGACCACTTCGATCGCGCCCACCCGTCCGTCGGGGTCGACCCGTACGCGCAGGACGACGGTTCCTTCGATCCCAGCCATACGCGCAAAGGGCGGGTATTCGGGCGAGACCTCACGGTCGAGCCGGGCATGCACGGTGGGAGGCTCGCTCTCCGTCGGTTGCGAAGACTGCGGCTCCAGAACCTGATTCAGAAACCCCAGAAAATCGGTCGGGGGCGTCATGTCGGGCCGCATCCTCAGACGACGGAGCTCGTCGTGAACGAACGGCTGGACGTCCGCGTTTTCGGGGTCGAGGCCCCAAAGGCACCAGGCGAGCTCCCCGTAGTCGCGGTCGGGAAGATCGCAGGCCGCGGTGCCTTCCCCGGGCACGGTCATCGTCGCTTTCATGGCCCGGAGCGAGATCAACAGATCGGCGCGGATGGAGTCGCTCTGGACCGAGAGACCCAGGGCGGGTGTCTCGCGTGAGGTCCAGCCGCGCGGCCAGCGCATCCACGTGTACTTGGATAGATCATCCATGAGGACGAAGTAGGCCGCGGACGTTTCGATCGGCACCTCGCCGCTGATGACGAAGCAGTCGAGAGCCGATCCCCCGGCGAGGATCGCGGAATCGCAGCCCGCGCTCCATGAGCCTTCCACGCGGAAGGCGTGCACATCGCCGGTCGCCAGGCTGTCGAACAACCCGGGCGCCTTGAGCGTGCGCAACGGCGCGGCGGAAGCCGGCGTCGCCCAGGCGGCGACCGCCAGGGTCAGGAGGGCTGCCCGAAACGACAACGAAGCCGAACCCACGGGTGCTCCTTGAAGACGTTGGGGGGTACCGTGGAGTCTAGCGCTTCCTCGGGTTCGGCGGGGATACGAAGTGCGCCCGTCGCCGGGCATGGACGAGTGTTCGCCCTCAAACGAACTCGCCCCGGGGCGAGTTAACGTGTACGTTAACTACCCGCGGGGCGATTCCGCTATCGGAACTAGTGCGCGACGGGCTCGAGCGAGAGGTCCGCGATGCCCTTCTTCACTTCCTCCGCCGACTTGGCGAGCGCCGACTTCTCTTCGGGCGTGAGCTCCAGCTCCACGATCTTTTCCAGGCCGCGCGAGCCGAGGATGGCGGGCACGCCGAGGAAGACGTCGCGGAAGCCGTATTCGCCCTGGAGGTGGCAGGCGACCGGGAGGAGCCGCTTCTTGTCGCGCAGGATGCCCTCGGCCATCTGCACCGCCGAGGCGGCCGGCGCGTAGAAGGCGCTGCCCGTCTGGAGCAGCTTCACGATCTCGGCGCCGCCGTCGCGCGTGCGCTGCACGATCTCGGCGAGCCGCTCCTTGGCGATGAACTTCTCGACGGGGATGCCGGAGACGGTCGTGTAGCGGACCAGCGGCACCATCGTGTCGCCGTGGCCCCCCAGCACCATCGCCTGCACCTCTTCGATCGAGACGCCGATCTCCTGCGCGAGGAACGTGCGGAACCGGCTGGAGTCGAGCACGCCCGCCATCCCCAGCACCCGCTCGCGCGGGAATCCGGTGATGCGGAACGTGAGGTAGGCCATCACGTCGAGCGGGTTCGTGACCAGGATCACGAACGCGTTCTTCGCGTGGTCGCGGATCGCCTCGGCCACGCCGCGGATGATGTCGGCGTTCGCCTTCAACAGATCCAGCCGCGACATGCCCGGCTTCCGCGGAAGCCCGGCCGTCACGATGATGAGATCGCTGCCGGCCACGGCGCGAATGTCGCCGCTGCCTTCGATCAGGGAGTCGTAGTGCCGGACGGGACCGGCCTCGAGCAGGTCGAGCGCCTTTCCCTTCGCGACGCCCTCGATGATATCGATCAGGGTCACGTCCCCGAGCTGGGCCTCGGCCGCGTAGAGCGCGGCTGACGCGCCGACGTTGCCCGCGCCGACCACGGTGATCTTAGGCATGGGCCGCCTCGGTGGGCGTTCCGCCCGCGACCGCGGCGATGCCGCCGGCCGGCTCGATCGAAACCGTTACGTTGCCCTTGCCGCGGCGGCGGTAGACCACCACGCCGGTCGCCAGGGCGAACAGCGTGTCGTCCTTGCCGCGCCCGACCAGAAGCCCCGGGCGGTACACCGTGCCGCGCTGCCGGACGAGGATGCTCCCCGCCTTGACGCTCTCGCCGCCGAATCGCTTGACCCCCAGCCGCTGGGAATGCGAATCGCGACCGTTCTTGGAGCTGGATACACCTTTTTTGTGAGCCATCTGCTTCTCCTTCCCTCCTGCTAGCCGACGATGTCGAGGATGCGCACCCGCGTCAGCGTATCCCGATAGCCGGTCTTCTTGCGGAACTTCTTCCGGCGCTTGAACACCCCGATGGTGACCTTCTTGCCGCGCTCCCTGCGGACGACCTCGCCCGTCACGGACGCGCCCGCCACGAGCGGCTGCCCCACCTGCACGCCTCCCTCGTCGCCGATGAGGAGCACCCGGTCGAACGTGACCGGCGCCCCCGGCTCGAGGTCCATGTTGGGCAGGACGTGCTCCTCGCCCGGAAGAACCCGGTACTGGAGACCCTGTGCCTCGATGATCGCGTAACGGCTCATGACGTCAATACCCCCTTTGGCTCCCTGAGGCCGGACCTCAGCGTTCGTACTGCTTGGTGATCTCCTCGTACGTCCGGCCCCGGAAGAGCCGAATCTCGTTCCGGCGAAGCGACGGATCGTCCCGGATCTCGACGCGGTACCGGTACTGCTTCTCCAGCCGCCCCAATCGGTCGGCGTTCTGCTCCACCAGGTGGACCGCCACGTCCGGGTGCACGCGCAGGATCAGCTGCTTCTCCTTCGAGCGCTGCCCCACGCGGCGCAGCATCCGCTCGATCTTCAGCGCGGCCGACTGCAGCGAGAGCACTTTCCCCAGCCCCTCGCACTCAGGGCAGTCCTCGTTGAAGTAGTTCGCGAGGCTCGGCCGCTGGCGCTGCCGGGTCATCTCGATCAGCCCCAGCTCGCTCACGGCGAACGACTTGGTCCGCGAGCGGTCCCGGCGCAGATGCTGCCGCAGGAGATCCGACACCGCCTTGCGGTTGGCCTCGTCCTCCATGTCGATGAAGTCGAGGACGATGATGCCTCCCAGGTCCCGAAGCCGCAACTGGCGCGCGATCTCGGCCGCGGCTTCCAGGTTCGTCTTCAAGATGGTCTCTTCCTGGCTCTTCTTCCCGGTGAAGCGCCCGGTGTTCACGTCGATCGCGACCAGTGCCTCGGTCTGGTCGATCGTGATGTAGCCCCCCTTCTTGAGCCACACCTTCCGGTCCATCGCCTTCTCGATCTCCGACTCGATCTCGAAGTGGTCGAAGATCGGCGCCTCGCCCCGGTAGAGCTTGACCCGGGGCCGGAGCTCGGGCGCGTAGGTCGCGAGGTACTTCAGGATGCTCTTGTGCTCCTCCGGCGAATCGATGACGAGCTGGTCCACGTCCTCGTTGAAGATGTCCCGGATCAGCCCCGTCGTGAATTCCATCTCCTGGTGGAGCAGCGCCGGCGCGCGCACGCGCTGGGCCTGCTTCTCGATCTTGGCCCAGAGCTGCTCGAGATACCGGATGTCGCTCTGGAACTCCTTCTTCCCCTGCTCCGCCCCGACGGTCCGGACGATCACGCCCGCATCCTTGGGGTGGATCTCGCGCATCAGCGTCTTCAGGCGGGCGCGCTCGGCGCGGTCCTCGATCTTGCGCGACACGCCGATGTGCTCGTGTCCCGGCATCAATACGAGGAAGCGTCCCGGCAGGGAGACCTGCGTCGTGACGCGGGGCCCCTTGGTCCCGATCGGCTCCTTGGTGATCTGGACGAGGACCTCCTGCCCCTTCTTCAGGGCATCCTCGATCCGGATCACCGGCTCGTCGCGCCGTCCGCCGCGTCCGCCTCCGCGGCGCGGCTCCTCCGCCTCCTCTTCTTCCTCGAACAGGTCGAGGTCCGATTCGGAGGGCGTCAGATCCGAGGCGTGCAGGAACGCGCTCTTCTCCAGGCCCAGGTCCACGAAGGCCGCCTGCATGCCCGGGAGCACGGCGTTCACGCGCCCCTTGTAGATGTCTCCCACGCGGCGGACGGCTTCGGGCCGCTCCACCATGACTTCGACCAGCTGTTTCTCTTCGAGCAGCGCGATGCGCGTCTCAGACTTGCTCGCGTTGATGATGATCTCGCGGCGCATTCGACTCCAAGTTGGGGTCCGTGGCGTCCACCGGGGGCTCGTCCGCGGGGACGGGCCGCCAGAACGCCGACTCCTCGAGCGCCTCGAGAGGCGTGAGGAGCGAGGTGCCGCGCTCCACCCACATGGCCTCGCGCGAGACCAAGAGGAGGCGCGGATCGAATTCGAACGAAGGCAGGAGGCTCTTGAACAGGAGATCCGGACGCAGGTAGCCGGGCGCCTGGAGCCGCGACGAGAGCCGAACCCCGAGCGTCGCTCCATCCTCCAGGAGGTCGAGCCCCCCGACGGCCGGGCGCGCGTTCACGGTGCGCCCCTTCTGCATGTGGCTGGACTTGAGGACCGGCCAGTCGGAAGCCGCGCGGAAGCGCGCCACGCTCTCCTCCAGCTCGCGGCGAACGCGGTGCACCTCCTCGCCCCGGGCCAGGCGGTCCATGAGATAGCCCGTCAGCGCCACGTTCCAGTCGGCGCGGCCGATCGCGGCCATCAGCGATTCCGACGACTTCGCGAAGGGACGGCCGTCGATGATCGTGATCCCCTCCGGCAGGATCTCGTTCATCGCGAGGACGGCGGACCAGGGGCAGGCCTGGGCCAGCTCCAGGTCGAAGTACTCCCCGTGGCTGGTCGCTCCGAGCGGGAGCGGCGGTCCGTAGGCGATCTTGGCGTGGCGGTTGAACCCCTGCGAGTAGGCGATCGGCACCTTGGCGACGCGGATCGCCCGGTCGAAGATGCGGACCAGGTCGAGATGGGACGTGAAGCGGGCGATCCCCATCTTCTCGAACGAGACCCGGTAGCGGGTTCCCTGCGTCCCGCGCGCGGCCACCGTGGGCCAGGCGCGCCGGCGGCGGCCGTAGCGGAGATCCGACGCGGCGTAGCCGTTGCCGTTGCCGGCCGCGGGCTGCGCCGGTTCGGGCGCGGGCGGCGTGACCGGTTCCGGCGCGGACGAAGTCTTCAGGGCTTCGATCGGCGCCGACTGCAGCTCCTGGACGCGCGCCTCGATGTCCGCGGTCGTGATATCGGCGGGCACGGCGAACGCGAGCGAGTCGGGATCCTTCCCCTGGCCCGGCGCCAGCTGCAGCGA
>DATJEJ010000138.1:0-18466 GCA_035496795.1 Candidatus Omnitrophota bacterium | reverse complement strand
CTCCCTGGCTCGTGACGTAACCGTATCCGATCCCCAGCTTCGGGTCGGCGAAGCCGATCGAGCCGCCCGACCCCGGCGAGCCGTACGACCCTTCGCTTCCGAAGGAAAACCCGGGGCTGTTCTTCATGAAGCCTAGCGAGAACCGTACCCCGTCCCCCAGCATGCACTCGTCATAGAACCCGCGCGTCGGCGGAACCGCGGGGGCGGCGAGCAGCGCCAGGGTCTCCGGCCGGAGCGCGAGCTCCTGACCTCCCGTCGCGAAGACGCCGTACGCATGCGCGATGGCGCGCGCGGTGCCAACGCCTCCGCCGGAGGGGATCTCGAAATCGCGCGCGTAGACGCGCTTCTCGTCGTGGGGCCACTCGGAGCCGATCAGCGCCCGCACGATGTTCGAATTGTTGTTGAACGCCGCGAAGGTGAACCGCAGGGGAAATCCGAACACCATCGCGCTCAGGCCGGGCTTGGCCAGCGTTCCGAACCGGTCGTTCGGGATCGACTCCGGGAGACGGATGTAGACGTCCAGCCCGAGCGGAGTGGCGATCTCATCCTGGAAGAACCGGCCGAGACTGCGATGCTTGGGATCGATCCGGCGCAAGAGCTCGCTCTCGTAGTAGCCGAGCGTGATGGCGTGATAGGCCTGCCTCGTACCCGGCTCCCACGCCGGCTTCTGACGGGCCAGGACGACCGCGAGCCGGTCGAGGTCGGCGACCACGTCGCGACCGACGGGCTCGTCGAACGCGAACAATCCCGCCTGGTGGCCGAGGAGCTGGCGGACGGTGATCGTCTGCTTCCCGTTCTGCGCAAAGTCCGGCCAGTAGGTGGCGACGCGCTTCTCGTAATCCAGCCAGCCGCGCGAGTGGGCCAGCGCGAGCGTCATCGCCGCGAGGCCCTTGGTCGTGGAGCAGACGAGGACCATGGTGTCCTCTTCCCATGGCTCGCCGGTCTCCTTGTTCCGAACGCCGCCCCAAAGGTCGACGATCTTCTCGCCCCGGTAGTAGACGCAACACGCACCGCCCAGCTCGTGCCGGCGCGAGAAGTTCTCCGTGAAGACGTCGCGCAAGGCCTCGAAGCCCGCGCTCACGTGACCATGCACTCGAACGTTCTGTGTTTTCATGGACGGTACCTTCTTTCCGCTGGACGTGTGCCTGGAGGCCCAACCCAACGCCTCCCCCTCGGCTCGAAGCGCATGTCATGTGCCACTCGGCACATCCGCGAGGAGCCCGTGATGGCTGGGGTTAGGCGGCGAAGTTCGGCCGTCCGCGAACGCCCGCATGACAGAAGTGCCTGACGCCTGCCATCGCGTCAGGCTCGCCCCGGCATGCGCGTCGGCGGCCGTCTTGTGATCTGAGGATGCTATCCGCCCTGCGTCTGCGCTGACACAAGCGGCTGCTTCATCCGGCGCAGGCTCTCGACGAATCGAGGATGTCCCTGGATGGAATCCCAAAACGGAAGCCGCAGCGGCCATATCACCAGGGCGTCTCCCTCGGCCACGGCGGTCTCGAACCAGCGAAGCGCATCGTCCTCGCGACCCGCGCTCCCCGCAGTGGAGGATAGCCAGGCCCGGGACACGAACTCATGGCGGGAGCGCGCCTCCAGCTCGTCGTAGCAGGCGCGCGCGTGCCCCCGACGGCCTAACCGGTTGTGCGCCCAAGCGAGCAGACCCAGCGCCCAGGGATGCCGTCCGGATTCTCCGAGAAGCGCCGGCGCCATCTCGACCGCGCGACCGTAATGACCGGCGAGCGCATGGCTCCGCATCAGGCTCCACTGCGCGAAGAACGACTCGGGATCCAGGTGGAGCGAACGCTCCGCCTCAACGATCGCCTCGTCATGCGATCCACGGATTCCAAGGACGAAGGAGTTCATGCCGCCGACCCAGGCGTTCAATGGATCGTCCTGGACCGACCGGCGAAGCTCCGCGCCCGCCGCTTCGTCCGACATCGCCCCGCGGATCAGCCTCCAGAGTGCCCACTGCGCGCGGATGCGCGCGTTGCGCGGCTCGAAGCGAAGCGCCCGCTCGTACAGCGCGTCGGAATCCGCGAATGCACGATCGTACTGCTCGGCGACGGCCCCCAGCGTCGCCCACGCTTCGCCCAGCTCCGGATCGATGTTCAGCGCCCGCTCGGCGAGGGACCTGCCCCGCGACATCGCCTCGGCCATCGGGGTGACGCCGAACGAGCCCATCAGCCGGTAGGAATCCGAGAGGAGCGCCAAGGCCTCGGCGTACTCGGGATCGAGCACGATCGCGCGCTCGAAGCAGCGGGCCGCTTGGGCCATGAAGCGCCCGCGCCGCGCCTGCAGCGCGCGGCCACGCAGCACCAGCTCGTAGGCCTCGAGATTCTCCGTCCCGTGCCCCTTCACCGCGTCTCCTTGAAGGGCCAGCCGGAGACGCGAGGCGATCGCGGTGGCAATCTCGTCCTGGATCGCGAACACGTCCGTCATCTCCCGGTCGTATCGCTCCGACCAGAGCTGGTACCCGTCGGGAGCGCTGGCGAGCTGCACCGTAATTCGGAGGCGCGGACCGGCGCGGCGCACCGTCCCTTCCAGCACCGTGGTGACGTCCAGCTTCTCCCCGATCGACCGCAGATCCTCGCGGCGGCCCTTGAACGCAAAACAGGAGGCTCGCGCCGCCACACGCAAACCCTCCACCTGCGCCAGGGCGTTCAGGATCTCCTCGGTGATGCCGTCCGCGAAGAACTCGTCATCGACCCCGCTCAGATTCTCGAACGGCAGGACCGCGATCGACGTTTCGGGCGCGCCGGAGGCGCCGCCCCTCGAAGCCACTTCTTCCAGCTCCAGCCGCACATCGCGGATATCCCGTGGACGCTCAGCCGCGTCCCTGCGCAGGCAGCGGCGCAGGATCTCGCGGATGCGCGCCGGGGCGTTGTCGGGAAGTGCGCGCCAGTCCGGATCGCGCTCCAGAATGCGCGCGACCAGGTCCGACGTGGTCTCTCCCGCAAAGGCGGGGCGGCCCGAGAAGCACTCATAGAGGACGCACCCAAAGGACCAGACGTCGGTCCTTCGGTCGACCCGATTCCCTCGCGCCTGTTCGGGACTCATATAGGCCGCCGTCCCGAGGACGATTCCCGCCCCTGTCGCGTCGAGGCGTTCAGCCACGGTCTGGGTGTGCGGGGAGTCCCCGTCTTCCAGAACGGGATCGCTCTTCGCGATGCCGAAGTCGAGCACCTTGGCTCTTCCATCGGGGCGGAGCATGACGTTGCCGGGCTTCAGGTCGCGGTGGACGATCCCCCGCTCGTGCGCCGCCTCGACGGCGCTCGCGATCTGGATCCCGACCGCCAGAGCTTCGCGCGATGGGAGCGGGCCCCGCTTCAAACGCGCCGCGAGCGTCTCCCCCTCGACCAGCTCCAGCACGAGATGCGGCGTCGTCCCCTCCTCCTCGAGGCCGTAGATCGCGGCGATATTGGGGTGGTTGAGCCCGGCGAGCGTCTGGGCCTCGCGTCGAAAGCGTGCGAGGCGTTGGGGATCGCGGGCGAACTCGGTGGGCAGGGCTTTGATCGCCACCTCGCGGTGCAGGCGCGTGTCGCGGGCGCGGTACACCTCTCCCATGCCCCCCGCGCCGAGCGGTGCCATGATCTCGTAAGCGGCGAGTCGGGTGCCGGGAGCAAGGGCCATTCGTGGGAGTTCCTGGCGAATAAGGGTCGGGTCCGAGAGATGTGACGTTACCACAAGCGCCGAGGGGCCAGCCATGCGCCCTCACGCTCGAACGAGCTTGTGAAAGCTGTAACAAACGATGCGCTTTCAAGATTGCGTGGCGCGCGGGATTGCTATACTTCCGCCCTCCGCGGTTCCATGCGCGGCCGCCGGTGGTGCCGCCGGCCTGCCCGCCCGAGTTCCGACCGCCCGGGCCGGTGTCTGTCCCCCATGGTCGGAAAGGATGGAGACATGAACTCTCGGCTCAAGCTCCTGTCCCTCGTGTTGATCCTTGCGTTCGCCATGACTCTGGTCGGCATGTTCCTCACCACGACCCCGAAGTCCGTCGCGAAGGGCCCGTATCAGTCGGCGCTCGCCAGCGTCGGCGTCGCCACCGCCGAGGCGGCGAAGTGCGCCAACCGCGCCTGCGAGTTCGCCTCTCCCGGGTACGTGTGTCTCGAAGGCAGCGGCACGAAGTGCGTGTTCGGCGGAGGTTGCACCACGGTCGCCTGCAACGGTCACTGATTCGCCGTCCGGGGCGGACCGGCGGCACCGCCGGTCCGCATTCCCAACCATGCTCCGTCGCCGTTTCCCACTTGCTGTTCTGATCCTGCTGCTCTCCGGATGCGGCTCCACGCCGTCCGGCAGCTACCGCGTCGTCATCGATCCCTCCACGCCGCACGAGGTCCAGGTCGCGGCCGATTGGACGACGCCCAGCGGTGACTCGCTCGTCATCGCCGGCTTCGAGGGCGTCGACGTCCTCCACGTTTCCGACCTGCACGCCACCGATCCTTCCGGCGCCGCGATCCCCGTCCTGCCTTCGACCGGGACGCTCACGGCGGAAGGACGGACGCTCTCCGTTCCGCGATTCGTCGTGCGCGGACCGCTCCCCTCACGGATTCACCTCCGCTATCGCGTGGATCCCGACGTGCGCGAAGGCAACGCCCACGTGGGCCTCCGCAGCGTGCGGTACGGCTACCTCGGCAGGGGTTTCGCCGAGCTCACGGGGCGCACTCTCGTCCTCCTCCCCCAGGGGACGCCGCCTCGCGACATCGAGGTCCGCTTCACGCTTCCCCGCGGCTGGCGCGCCGTGACGCCGTGGCGCTCCGCGGGCGCGGCGTTCCGAACCGCCATCGGCGGGCGATTCGCCGACGAGCATCTCATCGCCTCCACGCTGGCGTTCGGCCCCTTCATGGAACACTCGGTGTCGATCGGAGGGACGCGCTATCGCTTCGCCTATGAGCCGGGAAGCCCCGGGGCGAGGGCGGCGATCGCCTCCCTCGAGCGGGCGACCCGGGCCGTCCACTCCCTCTTCGGCCGGAATCTCGGCCCCGAATACGTGACCGCCGTGCTGCCCTCGACGCCGGACGGCAACGAGATCCACGGCGAAGCGTGGGCCGCCGGACAGGGCGAAACCCTGGTCCCGATCACGCCGAGCCGGCTGCGGCGCTATGCGCAGGGGCTGATCGATGCCTATCTCAAGTTCTCCCCGTATCGCGACGAGATCCCGCGCCCGGAGGAATACTGGGTCATGGACGGGATCTCCCACCTCTACGCGTGGCGCGCGGTGGCCGCGGCGGGACTGGTGGACGAAGACGAGATCGAGCGCGACCTGGCGACCTCGTACGCCGGAGCGCAGCACGTTCAGGGATCGGAACGGGATCTGGAGCATGTCTACGATTCGAACCTGGACACGGGCCTGGCTCGCGAGGTCGAGGCACCCTTCGTGCTCGCCTACCTCGATCGCTCGCTGCGCGAGAGCACGCGAGGCCGTGCGACGCTCGACCGCGCCGTGCGCCGCATGTTTCACACGCGACCCGCCGGATCGCTCTGGGCGTCGATCGACGGGACCCGGCCCGGGACGTGGGACGCGTTCCGGGACCGCTACGTCCGCGGCAAGGAGACGATTCCCGCCGGGCGGCTCTTCGGCCTCGCTCCGGCCCAGCCCACTCCTTCTCCGCCCGCCGGCAAGCCGGTCGGCGACCTCACCGTCATCTTCACCGGGGACACGAACGGATTCCTGGAGCACTGCGGCTGCAAGGTGAATCAGTCGGGAGGCGTGGCGCGCCGCGCCACGGCGCTCGAACGGTTGCGCCGCGCCTACCCCGGCGCGCCCCTCGTCGACCTGGGGAACGCCTTCACGAAGCCCGAAACCCCCTCCGAGCTGGACTATCTCTCCCGGGAGGAGCAGCGCCTCTATCTGGAGACGATGGCCGCGATGCGCTACGACGCCGCCGCGATCGGCACGAACGAGCTGCTCTTCGGAGCCGGCTGGTTCCGGACCGCGACCCGGAACCTCGGGCTTCCCTATCTCTCCTCCAACCTCGCGGATCATGGCGCCCCGCTCGCGCCCGCGTACCGCATCGTCCCCGCGGGCGGCCTTCGGATCGGAATCGTCTCCGTCTTCGAGCCGCCCCACGGCCCGGGGACGCCGGCGCAGTTCGAGGCGAGCGCGACGGCGCTCTCGATCTCCGATCCCCTGGCCGCCCTCGAGCGCGTGGTCCCCTCCGTGCGCGACTCGGCCGACCTGGTGCTCGTGATCGGAAGGCTGGAGCCGCGCACGATCCGCCGCGTCGCGCACGCGGTGCCCGGGATCGACGTCATCCTCTCCAACGCGAGCGGCACCTCGGCGCTCGTCCGCTCGTCGGGCGCTCCGGAGACGATGAGCGATCAGGGGTTCCTCGGAAAGACGCTGGTCCTCTACGAGGACAGCCGCAATTACGGCCTCGAGTCGGTCAACCTGCTGCTGGATGCGTCCCACCGCGTCGCCAGCGCCAAGACCACCCACTACTGGCTGTTCGAGGACGTCCCCGACCAGCCGAGGATCCGCGCCATGCTGACCCGCTTCTACGACCGGGTGGGCGTTCGAGACTCCGCGCAGGCCAGCGTCCGCCCGCTGTTCGCCGGCTCCCCGGCGCGCATGAACGGCGTGTACGAGGGCGCCGCGCGGTGCGCCGAGTGCCACCGCGAGGAATTCGACCAGTGGAAGACGACGCGGCACGCGACGGCGTACAAGACGCTGCTCGACGCCCATCGCCACTACCAGCCGCGATGCGTCGTGTGCCACACGGTGGGCTTCCGCACGAAGACGGGATACAAGCTGGGCGATCCCGAGGAGCCCCTGGCCAACGTGCAGTGCGAGGTCTGCCATGGACCGGGCGGCGCGCACGTGAAGGATCCGGAGACCGCGCGCCTGGAACGCACCCCGCCCGAGTCGACCTGCCTGGAATGCCACAATCCCCAGCACTCCGAGGCGTTCGTGTACCAAGACAAGATCCGCCTCGTGCGTCATCGGGCCGAGGTGGCATCCGTCCGGTAAACCGAACGTCATTGAGGAGGAGATCGAGCGTGGACATCACGAGAAGCGGGGCGCAGCCTTCCACCAGGGGATCCGCCGAGTACTTCACGGGCACGGTTCGCGTCGACCCGCTGTTCGCCGCCAAGGACCCGGCGCGCGTCGCCGCGACCACCGTCACGTTCGAGCCGGGCGCCCGCACGGCGTGGCACACCCACCCGCTGGGCCAGCACCTGGTCGTGACCTCCGGCAGCGGCCGCGCCCAGCGCTGGGGCGGACCGATCGAGGAGATCCGGCCCGGCGACGTCGTCTGGTTCCCGCCGGGCGAGAAGCACTGGCACGGCGCCGCGGCGACCACCGCCATGACCCACATCGCCGTCCAGGAGCAGCTCGGAGGGAAGACGGTCGACTGGCTGGAACCGGTCAGCGACGACCGATACAGCTGAGCGAAATTCGGCCGATACCTACGCTATGGACCGATCGCTCGGGCAGAGCCGAAGCTCATCCGCACATGCACTTCTCGTCAAGGTTTGCATGGGCGCAGCGTGTGCCATTCTGATGGCCGGCACATCGGCCGCGCCGGCGAACTCCCCCGTCCAACGCGCGCGCGCGCTCCAGAAGCAGCTGGAGTCGAAACACCCCGCGATCAACCCCGACTCGCTGCTCCAGGTCATGGAATCGAACGACCGCGACCTATGCGCCTACCTGAAATCGAACCCCGGGGATTCCGAGGCCGCCGTGCTCCTCATGCAGATCCACGATGGGCGAGCCCTGTTCGATGAGTACGCGAAGATCTACTCGGGCGGGCTCGAAGAGTCCCGGCCGTCCGAGCCGTATCTGGAGATCGTGAAAGGGGCCCTGCGCACCGACTCGCTCAACGCCGAGCTTCACTACTGGATGAGCCGTCTCTGTTCCATACCGCAACTGACCCCTGACGGCCGTCCCGCCGGAATTCCGAGGCTGCCCGAAGCGGTCGAAGAGGCGCGCCGTTCCGTCGCGATCGACGCCGGGGAGCCCGCCTATCGCAACAACCTCGCCTATCTTCTTCTGCTGGCGGGAGACGAGCCCGGTGCCAGAGAAATCTTCCGGCATCTGGACAAGGATCATCCCCTGTACCTGCTGCTTCACGACTGGGAACGGATGCCGGTCATCGAGGGGACGATTGCCCAGAAGGATTCCGGCGGCTTCATGCTCCCGATCACTTCGCCGCTGGCCTACGAATTCGCCGGCATGACCCGTTCCTACGTATTCTGCGGCCCGGCCACCGCGCTCGAGAAGAACTGTCGCGAGCGCTGGCCCTCGTTCCGCCTCTTCCTCGATCCGGACTCGACGCGACACTCGCCGGGAACCCGTCGCTACGCACAGCATCTCAAATGGCGAGGGGACGACCTCGAGCCGGACGCGGTTCTGTCGGACGTCTCCGGAGGGCAGGAACCAGGCGTCGGCGGAGGCGGGATCTGGGTCGAAGTGCTCGAGATTCGTGCGCTCGCAACCGACCCACCGGATCTTCATCCCGGGGTTTCCCCCGGGCAGCCATACTGCCGGCTTGAGTTCCACAACAAGCGGGGCCCCAACTAGCCTTCCGCCATCAATTCCGCCGGCGCAGCACGACGTGCGTCGCTCGCTCTCCCGCGATCGATTCCTCGCACCGGTAGCCCAGCGCGCGCAGATCGAGCCCCTGCATCAAGTGCTCCCCTTTGCCCAGGAGCACCGGCCGGAGGCCCAGGGTCAGCTCGTCGACCAGCCCGGCCTGGAGGTACTGGCGGATGGTGGACACGCCACCTCCCAGGCGCACGTCGCGCGCGCCCGCCGCGGCCTTGGCCCGCTCCAGCGCGGCATGAATGCCCTCCGTGACGAAATGGAAGACGGTGCCGCCCTTCATCTCGAAGGAGGCGCGCGGGTGATGGGTCAGCACGAAGACGGGCACGCGATACGGCGGCTCCTCGCCCCACCATCCCTTCCAGCTCTCGTCGGGCCACGGCCCCCGCACCGGGCCGAACATGTTCCTGCCGAGGATCCACGCGCCGAGGTTCGCGAAGCCCTGCTCGGCCATGCGATTGTCGACACCGGTCTCGCCGCCCTCCAGGCCGTGCATCTGCCGCCAGAAGCGGGTCTCCATGAACCACTCCATCAGCTCGGGCCCGCGCACGCCGAGCGGGTTCTGGAGATCCTGATCCGGCCCGGCGCCGAAGCCGTCGAGGGAAAGGCCGAAGCTGCAGACGCGAAGTCTGGACATGGGCGTTCTCCGATACGTTTGCGGTCGATGTGTCGTCGTCAGGCCACATTATACGGTCACCCCCGCCCGTGGATTCCGAGACATCATCGGAAATCCGCAATCGCGCCACATCTCCACCACACCTGCGGGGTACATTACTGATGATAGGAACGAGCGCATTCCACCGTTCGCCTGGAGGCGTTTCATGCCGTCGCCGCGGATGTACCGCTTCGCCCTTGTCGCCCTGCTCGCGGCCGCCGCGTCGCTCGCGGGCCCCTCCGCTCGAAGCGCGGACCTGGACTGGCCGCGCCAGTTCGACACTCCGAGCGGCTCCTTCGTCATCTATCAGCCGCAGCCCGAGGATCTCCAGGGCGACGAGCTGACCGGCCGCGCCGCCTTCTCCCTGAAGAAGACCGACGGCACCGAGCGGACCTACGGGGTGCTCTGGTACACGGAGCGCATCTCGATCGACCGCGACAGCAGCACGGTGTCCGCGCGCAGCCTGGACGTCACGAAGGTGCGCTTGCCGGGGATCACGCCCGAAGAGGCCTCGCGCTACGAGAGCCTGGTCGAATCCCAGGCGAGGGACTGGGATCTGTCCCTTTCCGTCGAAGAGCTGCAGGCCGGCCTGGCCGCCGCCGAGAAGGAGCGGGCCAGCGTGGACGGCATCGACAACACGCCTCCCAAGATCCTCTTCCACGACCGACGCGCGATCCTGGTCGTCTACGACGGCGCTCCGCTCCTCGAGCCGATCGAGGGCTCGTCGCTCCAGCGCGTCGTGAACACGCCGTACGCCGTGGTGCTCGATCCGAGGAGCCGCACCTACTATCTGAACGGAGTGAATCTCTGGTATCGGGCGAAGGACCCGCTCGGGCCGTGGACCGACATCTCAAGTCCCCCGGCGCCCGTTCGCGCCGCGGTTCCCCCGGACACCTCGTCGTCCGACGTGGTGGAGGGTCCGCCCCCGGACGTGCTGACCGCGACCGAGCCCACGGAGCTGATCGCCACCGATGGCCCGCCGGAGTACGCCTCGCTGGTCCAGGACGAGCTCCTCTACGTGACCAACACCGAGAGCGACGTCGTCCTCGAGGTCGAGACGCAGGACCTGTACGTCCTGATCTCCGGCCGGTGGTTCCGGGCACCCTCCACCGACGGGCCCTGGACCTTCGTTCGCGGCGACGAGCTGCCGGCCAGCTTCAAGCGCGTGCCGCCCGACTCGCCCAAGGGGAACATCCTGGCGAGCGTCGCGGGCACGGACCTGGCCGAGGACGCCGTCGCCGACGCCGAGATCCCCCAGACCAGCGCCATCCGGCGCGACGACCAGAGCCTGCAGGTGACGTACGACGGAGATCCGGATTTCGAGCCGATCGAAGGCACGAATCTCGAATACGCCGTGAACACCGACGCCGAGGTGATTCTCGCCGACGGACGCTACTACGCGTGCGACCAGGGCGTCTGGTACATCGCGGACGACCCCGACGGGCCCTGGAGCGTCAGCGACACGCGGCCTCTCGGCCTGGAGGAGATCCCGCCCAGCTGCCCCGTGTACGACGTGCGCTATGTCTACGTCTACGAGGCGACGCCCGAAGTCGTGTACGTCGGCTACCTGCCCGGGTACCTGGGCTGGTATCCCTACTACGGCACCGTCGTCTACGGGACCGGGCACCGCTACCACGGCTGGCGGGGACGTCATCACTACTATCCGCGCCACGCCACCTGGGGCTTCCACGCCCGCTACAACCCCTGGCTGAGCCGGTGGAGCTTCGGCTTCAGCTACAGCACGGGCTTCCTCCGCGTCGGCAGTCGCTGGCGCTCCGATGCCACGGTCGCGCGCACCCGCACCCGATCGACGTGGTTCGGTCCGGGGGGATTCCGCCGCCCGCTGGTGGCTCAGGACATGGCGCTGCTGCGGACCCGGCCTCAGCGACGCGTGCGGGCCACGGCGGCTGAAGGGCTGCCGTCCAACCTCTACAACCGGACGGAGAACATCACGCGCGTCGACCGCGTTCGAAACCGGTCGATTGCCCGGCCGATCCCTCGGCCCTCGCCCGTCCCCAACGACGTGTTCGGGGGCAAGGACGGCCGCGTCTATCGTCGCGAGGGGGACGGAACGTGGCAGGTCAGGACGGGGAGCGAGTGGAAGCCGACGAACGTCCCGGTCCTTCCGCCGGCCACGACGACCCAGAGGGATCGTGAGGAAACGCCGCTTCCCCCGGCCAAGCCGATGCCGCCGCGGGAGAGCAGGAGGCGCGGCGAGCCCGCGGTCGAGCGCCCGGCGCCGCCGCGCAACATCCCGACGGAGCAGCCCGTGCCCTCGCGCGACCGGCCAACCCCGCCGCGCGAGCGCCCGACGCCCCCGCGCGAACGGCCCATGCCCCCGCGCGAACGGCCCATGCCTCCGCGTGAACGGCCCGAGCCGCCACGGGAGCGGACGACGCCGCCCCAGGAACCCTCGCGGGAACGCCCCGCGCCCGGCAACCTGGAGCGCGAGTACCGCGCGCGCGAGCGGTCGAATCGCGAGGACAAACCGGCGCCACCGCCGGCGGTGCGCCCGACCCCGCCACCGGAGGAGCCCAAGGACAAGAAATCGGAAGAGCCTCGCAAGGAACGGCCGACTCAGCGATCGAGGGAGGATGTGAAGCGCGAGCGCGGTCGTTGAGGGTGCGCTAGAGCGCTCGCCGGCGAAACGCCCGCACGCCCAGCGCGAGCGCCACGACGATGTAGCCGATCGCCCACCACACCATCGCCGCGCTCGGAACCGACACCGGCGAGAACGGCGAGCCGCCCAGCTCGCGCAGGATGGTGGGCTGCATCTTCGTGGCGGCCAGCTGCCAGAGCGACTCGCTCGGCATGATGAGGCTGGCCACGGTCCCGACCTGCGCGGCGGCGGCGTTGTCGGCGTAGGTGCCGATCTGCTCCACCCAGTTCCCGATGAAGGCCAGCCCGAAGAGCCCGAACGCGAGGATCCCGTTGGTCACGGTGCTCAACCGCGCGCCGCCCGCGATCGAAAGGGTGAGGAGCACGGTACCCTCGAGGAGCATGAGCGGCAGTCCCTGGAGCACCCCCGGCGGCGTGAAGTGGGCGAGGATCCGCGTGAGGGCCAGAACGCCGCCCGCGAGCAGGAGAAGGTAGGCGCTCATGACCACCCAATGGCCGAGCCACTTGCCCAGGACGATGTCGCGACGGCGGATGGGCCGCACCGCGACGGTCTGGATGACCCCGGATGCGATCTCACCCGAGAGCGTGTCGACCGGGAGGAGCACCGCCGTCATGACGGTGAGGAGGCTGGACGCATAGAGGCCGGCCAGGGTCATGATGTTGAGGAAGACGCGGCGCTCGAGGATCGACGTCTCGTGCGCCGACACGTCCCGGAGGATGAAGTGAAGTCCCACGCCGAAGAGCGTGAGGAACGCCGCGCCGGCGATCAGGGCGGCGAGCAGGATCTTCCGGCGCGCGGCCTCATGGATCGTCAGGTGCGCGACCGTCAGCACGCCCCCCGTTCTCATCCCGGCCTCTGATCTTCGCCCATCACCTCGAGGAACCACGACTCGAGCGATTTGTGGGCCACGCGCATCTCGTAGAGGGGAACGCCGCGCTCCACGAGCGCGCGCGCCAGCTCCGGCAGGCGGTCTTCGCCGGACACCTCGACGCGGAGCCTGGCCTGCGGCCCTTCCCCATTGGGCGCGCCGTCCAGCACGCGCCCGAAGCGAGCCGCCGTCTCGCGCGCTTCCGAAGGCGTTCCACCCGTGCGCAGCTCGACCAGGACGAGGCCCTGCGCCTCGCCCATCGCCATGTCGTGAATCGTGCGCCCCTCCTTGACGAACGACACCCGGCTGCAGGTGGCCTCGACCTCGCCGAGCAGGTGGGAGTTCAGGAACACGGTCGTGCCGCGCTCCCGCAGCTCGTGGATCACGTCCCGCACCAGCAGCCTTCCCAGGGGATCGAGCCCCGACGTGGGCTCGTCCAGGAATACCAGCTCCGGCTGGCCCAGCAGCGCCTGCGCCAGGCCCACCCGCTGCATCATCCCCTTCGAGTAGGTCCGGATGGGGCGCCGCGCCGCGTCCAATAGATCCACGCGGGCGAGCAGCGCCTCGGCGCGCGTGCGGCCGTCGGACGGGCGCAGCCCGAGGAGGCGCGCGTGCAGGTGCAGGAGCTCGCGCCCCGTCAGCCACTCCTGAAATCGGAAGTGTTCGGGGAGAAAGCCCAGCCGCGCGCGCGTGCGGCGATCGCCGAGGGGCGCCCCCAGGACGCTGGCCGACCCGGAGGTGGGGGCCACGAGCCCGAGGAGCATCTTGATCGAGGTGGTCTTCCCCGCCCCGTTCGGGCCGAGGAAGCCGAAGACCTCTCCCCGCCGAACGATCAGGGAGAGGTCCTCCACCGCGGTCTTCGCGCCGAACTGCTTCCGCAGCCCGCGCGTCTCGATGACGTTCTCGGTCACGAGGCTAGGAGACCGACTCCGCCATCTGCATCAGATCGTGTCCGGAGAGGTTCCCCTGGAGGCAGAACACCCGTTCGCCTTCCGTCCACATCAGCATGGTTCCCTCGCGACGGATACCGTCCTGTCCGCGCGTGCTCGTCGTGATCAGAAGGCCCGATTGTCCGTGTACGGTCACCTGGCGGAACGTGCTTGCGTTCATCGGCACGGGCACGAGCAGCGTGCTCCGCCAGTCGGTCGAGCGCGCGATCCGGCGCGCCTCGCCCGTGTCCAATCCCAGAACGCGTAGCCCGATCTCGGCCAGCCGCTCCACGTCCCAGCCCGCCGGCACCGAAACCTCGGGGCTCCGCGCCTGCACCAGCATCGCCCTGCGGCTCCGCGGCGAGCGGAACTTCTGGAACACCACCGGGGGCTTCTTCACTTCGATCCAGCGCCCGTCCAGTCCGGCGGGCACCTGGACGTCGTTCAGGTCCAGCCGCTGGAGGACCGCGCGCAGTTTCGCCTCGCTGACGGAAAGCCTCATGGCCCCCGCCCCCTGGACGAAGACGCTGTCGGCGACCAGACCCTCGGGCAGATACGAAGGCGTGCTCACCGCGAAGCCGGCCTCCGGCGAGGCCGCCTGCCGCGACGGCACGTAGCGCATGGGCCCCGGATCGAGCACCGTCTCCTCCTTGTCGAGCACGAGGAGCCCGTGGTCCTTCCCCTGTTCCAGCGAGCGGAGCGTCTCGAACCGCGACTCGTTGAACGGGACCGCCGCGAACCGCCGGACCCGGAACAGCTCGAGGAACGACTGCGCGGAGACGCGCACCGAGGGAATGGTGAAGAGCGCCGCCACGAGCGCCACGCCCGCGGCGAGGGCGGCCAGGCGCACCACGCCCCGCGCGGCGAGCGGGCGCCGGCCCTCCAGCCGCCGCAGCCGCTCGCGGAGATCGCGCGCGAAGCGCGGATCGGGATCGCGGCGGTACTCGTGAAGCATCCGATCGTCCATCGTCAGGCTCCTTCATCCCAGTCGGCGCGCAGGGCCTGCACCGCCCGGTGCAGGATGGTTCCGACGTTCGATTCGCTCAGGCCCGTCATGCGGGCGATGTCCCGGTTCGTGTACTCCGCGCCGTACTTCAAGGCCAGGAGCTCGCGTTCGCGGTCGGGCCGCCGCGCCAGAAGCGAGGCGAGGCGTGCTTCGTCCGAACGCTTCCCGGCGATCTCCTCCGGCGTGGGCCCTCCCGGAAGCTCGGCCGCCTCCTCGAGAGAAACCGTCGGGCGCGCGCTCCGGAAGTGATCGATCGCCACGTTCCGGGCCACCGCGAAGATCCAGGTTCCGAAACCCGCGCGGTCCCGGTCGTAGCGCTCCCGGGCCACCCAGGCCTTCTCGAACGTGAGGCTGGTCAGGTCCTCCGCGACGGCCCCGGGACCCACCCTATAGCGAAAGAAGTTATAGACGCGCGGAAGCTGTTCCGAGAACACGAGATCCCATTCCGTGGATCGCGCCCTCTGGGCCCACAGCCAGAGCCGCGCGACCGTTGCGTCACCGTTCGCCATGGCACCTCATGATACGGATGAGGGCGGGGAGTATCACGGCCGGGAGGTTACTTTCGCATGAAGGCTTCGATCGCCTCCGGATCGCGCGGCAGCGCCTCGGTGATCAAGCGATGCCCGCCGGACGTCACCAGCACCTCGTCCTCGATCCGGACGCCCAGCGACTTCTCGGGGATGTAGACGCCCGGCTCGACCGTGATCACCATGCCCGCCTGAAGGGGCTTCCGGTAGAGCCCGGAGTCGTGCACGTCCAGGCCCACGAAGTGTCCCAGGCCATGGATGAAGTAGTCCCGGTACCCGGCCGCCCGGATGACCTCCTCGGCCTTGCGCTGGAGGTCCTCGAAATACACGCCCGGCCGGATCATGTCGATGCACGCCTGCTGCGCGCGGAGCACCACCTCGTAGACCCGGCGCTGTTCCGGGGTGAACCGGCCCTCGGCGGGATACGTGCGCGTGATATCCGCGGCGTAGCGCCCGTAGTCGGACCCGATGTCCACGACCACCAGGGAGCCGGGGCCGATGGTGGCCGAGTGCTCGGGGTAATGGAGGATCGTGCTGTTCTTCCCCGATCCGACGATCGGCGCGAATGCGGGGCGCACCGCGCCGCCGCGCTTGAACTCGAGGTCGAGGAGTCCCGCGACCCAGTTCTCCTCCACCCCGGGCCGGATCGAGCGCGCCGCGACCTGCTGCGCCACGATGGTGGCGTCGATCGCGCGTTCCATGCGCTCCAGCTCGCGCGGCTCCTTCACCGAGCGGAGCGCGGGGAGGAGCTGGGTGCGATCCTTGATCCCCACTCCCGGCAGCCGCGCGGTGATCTTGCCGTAGAGCTCCATCTCCGGCGGCGGCGGTCCGTCCATCTCGCCGGGGTCCCCGATCATCTGGAGGGTTCCGCCCCCCTCGAGCATTCCCATCACGGTGCCCGCCAGGGACGAGACGCGACCGATCCGCTCGATTCCCGTGGCCTCGCGGAGGGAATCGCCGATGGAAGGCCGTTCTCCCGTCCACCGCTCGTCCTCGGGGTCCCGCGGCTTCAGGAAGAGCCGCTCCTTATACGTGCGCTCCCCCGGCGCGAGCACGAGCACCGCGCCCGGCTCGTTGATCCCCGTCAGGTAGTAGAAATCCCCGTCCTGCCGGTAGCCGTCGGCGTCCTCGGCACCCCGGGCGTAGAGCACCGCAACCCCGGTCCCCAGCTCCTTCATCACGCGCGCGCGGCGCGCCTTGTAGACCTCGGGGGGAAACGGCTTGGCCGGCGGGATCGGCTCGGTCGCGGCAAGAGCGGCGCCGATCCCCAGAAGCAGCGAAAGGACAGCCAGGACTCGGACCCCGATCAGACGCATGACCACCCCCTCGCGCTCACGGCGGGAATATAGCCCCGAACCCTTCAACGAGCGATTTCCCAGATATGACCCGCCGGATCGCGGAAGCTGGCGGTTCGAATCCCCCACGGCCGGTCCATGGGTCCATTGAGCAGCGCGACGCCGCGCCGCTTCAGCTCCGCGCACATGGAATCGACGTCTTCGACCTCGATGGTGAACTGGAACCGCGAGCCCGCGTCGGGGGCCGCGACGCGAGCGGGGTGGATCAATCCGGGCGCCTCGCGGATCAGCAGCAGATTGATCAGGGTCTGGCCGAACCGGAAGACGGCCGAATCCTCGGTCTCGAAGACGACCGGGAGGCCGAACACCTCGCGATAGAACGCCTTCGTCGAAGGCAGGTCCTCGGCGAACAGGGTGATCGCGGCGATTCCCTGAACCCACGAAGACGTGCCCGGGTCTGCTCCCGCTTCGGTCATGAGGCGACTCCTGATCGTAGGGGTGACGAGGCCGCGCGCGCCTCGATGTCGAAAATGCCCCGGACCCGCGGCGCGATCAAGGGCAAACCCGCTGACATCCCCGCCGCGAGGCGCTAGAATGCGCGGCTCATGCCCCTGCAGACCGGTACCAAGCTCGGCACCTACGAGATCCTCGCGCCGCTCGGCGCCGGAGGCATGGGCGAGGTCTACCGCGCGCGCGATACGCGGCTTGGCCGCGAGGTGGCCGTGAAGGTCCTGCCCAAGGACCTGGCCTCCACGCCCGAGATCCGCGCCCGCTTCGAGCGCGAGGCGCGCCTCATCTCCTCCTTCAATCACCCGAACATCTGCACGGTGCACGACGTCGGTCACGAGGGGGACGATTTCTACCTCGTGATGGAGCTGATCGAGGGCCAATCGCTGGCCGACCGGCTTCTGCAGGGTCCGCTCCCGACCGCCGACGTGCTCCGCTACGGCATCCAGATCGCCGACGCGCTCGACAAGGCGCACCGCGCGGGGATCGTTCACCGCGATCTCAAGCCGGGCAACGTCATGCTCGCGAAGAACGGCGCCAAGCTGCTCGACTTCGGCCTGGCGCGCGGGACCGGCCCGGTCGAAACGGCCGCCGGATCGGGCGCGCACTCCCCCACGATGAGCCGGCCGCTCACGGCCGAGGGGAGCATCGTCGGGACGTTCCAGTACATGGCGCCCGAGCAGCTCGAGGGGCATGAGGCCGACGCGCGGACCGACATCTGGGCGCTGGGCTGCGTGCTCTACGAGATGGCCACCGGCAAGCGCGCTTTCGAGGGCAAGAGCCAGGCCTCACTCATCTCCGCGATCATGTCCAAGGATCCGGCGCCGATCTCGCAGCTCGCGCCAATGAATCCGCCCGCGCTCGAGCGGCTGGTCAAGGCATGCCTGGCCAAGGATCCCGAGGAGCGGATCCAGACGGCGCACGACGTGAAGCTGCAGCTCCAGTGGATCCTGGAGGGAGGCTCGCAGGCGGGCGTCGCGGCGCCGGTGGCGGCCCGGCGCAAGTCGCGCGAGCGCCTGGCGTGGCTCGCGCTGGGCGCCATGACGGTCGTCGCCGTCATCCTCGCCGCGGCGGCGTTGAAGCCAAAGCCCGCGTCGCGCCCCGTCATTTTCGAGCTGACCCCGCCGGCGCAGGTGCGCGCGATCGACCTTCCCCGCATCTCGCCCGACGGACGCCGGCTCGCGTTCAACGCGATCGATTCCCTGGGCACGCAGAGCATCTGGGTGCGCCAGATGAACTCGCTCGACGCGCAGCGGCTGCCCGGAACGGAGGGCGCGTCGCGCCCCTTCTGGTCTCCGGACAGCCGATTCCTCGCCTTCTTCACCGGCGGCAAGCTCTACAAGATCGACGTGGCCGGAGGGCCTCCGATCGCGATTTGCGACGCGCCGCGCGGGGCCGACGGCTCCTGGGGCACCCGAAACGTGATCCTCTTCGACGGCACGTCGGCCGACTCGGTCCAAAAGGTCTCGGCGGCCGGCGGCATCGCGACGGGCGCGACCCGGGTCGATCGCGCGAAC
>DATJEJ010000137.1:0-3317 GCA_035496795.1 Candidatus Omnitrophota bacterium | reverse complement strand
AAGGATCGGACCGGACACGCGATCGAACGAGTTCTCCTGAAGCTCGCGCGCGCGCACCCGCGGATCTCGATCCTCGAGAATCAGATCGCGGTGGACCTGATCCTCGACTCCAAGATGCGCGGCCGCCGCTGTGTCCCTGAGAAGGATCGGATCTGGGGCGCCTACGTGCTCGATCGCGAGAGCGGAGCGATCCAGGCGATCGGCGCCCGCGCGACGGTGCTCGCCACGGGCGGCTCGGGAAAGGTCTACCTGTACACGACGAATCCCGACATCGCGACCGGCGACGGGCTGGCCGCGGGCTTCCGCGCGGGCGCGGCCGCGGCCGACCTCGAGTTCATGCAGTTCCATCCGACCTGCCTCTTCCACCCCGAGGCGAAGTCGTTCCTGATCTCCGAGGCGGTCCGCGGCGAGGGCGCGCACCTGCTCACGCTGGACGGGAAGCGGTTCATGCAGCGCTACCACCGGCTCAAGGAGCTCGCTCCTCGCGACGTGGTGGCGCGCGCCATCGACTTCGAGATGAAGAAGCGCGGGGACAAGTGCGTCCTCCTGGACATGCGCCCGCTCGGGAAGCGGCTCCTCACGACGCGCTTCCCGCACATCACCAGCCGGCTCATCGAGTACGGGTTCAACCCGTTCCGCGAGCCGGTTCCGGTCGTGCCGGCCGCGCACTACATGTGCGGCGGGATCCTGACCGACCTCGAGGGACGCGCCACCATCCCCGGGCTCTACGCCTGCGGGGAGGTGGCCTGCACCGGGGTGCACGGGGCGAACCGGCTGGCCTCCAACTCGCTCCTCGAGGCGATCGTCTTCTCGCGCCGGGCCGGCATGGCCCTTCTTCGCCAGGTCACCGGTGAGCGCCCCGAGCGCATCCCGGCGGTCCCGGAATGGCGCTACAACGGCGCCGTGGAGCCCAAGGAGCAGGTGATCTTCGACCACAATTGGGATGCCATCCGGCGGGTCATGTGGGACTATATGGGCATCGTCCGGAGCGATGAGCGCCTCGCGCGGGCCGCCTCCATGATTGCCGTCCTGCGCGACCAGACCGAGGGCGACTACCAGCGCTACCGTCTCGACGCGGACCTGGTGGAGCTTCGGAACGTCGGCCTCGTCGCCGACCTGATCATCGCCTGTGCCCGGCGCCGCAAGGAGAGCCGAGGCCTCCATTACAACGTCGACCATCTCCGGCGGGACGACCGCCGCTTCCGCCGCGACACGGTGCTGACCCGACAGGACGTGCGCTGAGATGAGCCGCGACATCGAAACCCGGATGCTCGAGCTGGCGCAGCAGTACGGGCGCTACAAGGCCAACGCCTACCGCTTCACCTTCGACGCGGTCCGCTACACGGCCGACCGCAACTACCAGGTCACGAAAGAGGTCCGGCACGTGACCGGCGTCGAGGTGCTCGAGGGCATCCGGCAGCTGGCCCTGGACCAGTTCGGATTCATGGCCAAGACGGTGTTCCTCGAATGGGGCATCGAGAAGACCGAGGACTTCGGCGAGATCGTCTTCCAGCTCGTGCGCGAGGGGATCCTGAGCAAGACCGAGAAGGACACTCCGGGCGACTTCGCGAGGGGCTACGACTTCGACGAGGTCTTCGTCCGAAACTACGACTGGCTCGACCGCCTGGGCGAGCCTCGGACCCACCGGGCGTAGCCGCCCGTGGGCCGCGTCAAAGCCGACCGAAGCCCTTCGCTCCGGCTCCTCCGCTACCTCGAGCCCTACCGGGGGCATCTGGCCCTCACCGCCGCCCTCATGGTGGTCTTCGCGCTTCTGAGCGGCGTGTCGATCGGGATGATCTCTCCCTTCGTGAAGATCCTGTTCCGGCCCGTGCCGGTCGCGGCGCCCGCGGCCGGATCCGCGGCGGCCGCCGGAGCCTCCTCCGCGGTCCCCACGCCGCTCGCGGGGATTCCCGGGCTGGACGCGGCCGGGGTCGCGGGGGAAGCGACGACGGCGACGGGCCCGCCGCCGAAGGTCGGCGCGAACGGCGCGCCGGGCAAGCCGCGCCCCTTCGCCGCGATCACCGATCGCGGCAACCAGGCGAAGCAGAAGCTCCGGACCTGGTTCGAGCACTTCTTCCTGATCGGAGACCCGATCCGCTCGCTCACGCGGATCTGCCTCGCGCTCCTCGTCGTCTTCCTGCTGAAGAACGCCGTCGATTACCTCCAGAGCGTGCTCACGGTCTGGGTGGAGCAGGCGGTGATCCGCGACATGCGGAACGAGGTCTACGCGCACCTCCACACCCTGTCGCTCTCCTTCTTCCACTCGCGGCGCACGGGCGCGCTCCTCTCCCGCTTCACGAACGACATCGCGCTCGTCCGGGGCGCCCTGGCGGCGGGGTTCAGCAACCTGATCAAGTCCTCGCTCCTTCTCGCGGTCTGCCTCTTCTGGATCTTCTGGACCTCCTGGCGGCTCGCGCTCGTGTCGCTGGTGGTCGTCCCGTTCTCGCTCGTGCTGATCGTATGGCTGGGGCGGAAGCTCCGCCGGCGGAGCAGCATCACGCAGGAGCGGATGGGGGACCTGAACGCGATCCTCCAGGAGACCCTCACCGGCATCCGCGTCGTGAAGGCCTTCGCGATGGAGGATTTCGAGCAGCGTAAGTTCGAGCGCGCCTCCCAGGGCTATTTCCGCGCGTTCGTGAAGCAGCGCCGACTGGGCGCGCTCGCCGGACCGATGTCGGAATACCTCGGCGTCGTCGCGGCGACGGCGGTGCTCTGGTACGGCGGCCGCGAGATCCTCCTCACGCACGCCGTCGAGCCGCAGCAGTTCTTCATCTTCCTCTTCGCCATGCTGCAGCTGATGAGCCCCTTGAAGTCGCTCTCGAACGTGAACGCGACGCTCCAGGAGGGGCTGGCCGCCGCGGTCCGCATCTTCCGGATCCTGGACACGGAGGCGACGGTGGTCTCGCGCCCGAACGCGCGGCGGATCGCCGGGATCCACGACGGGATCGAGTTCGAGGGGGTCTCCTTCCGCTACGGGCAGGGCCCCGAGGTCTTGCGCGACGTCTCCTTCCGCGTCGAGGCGGGCGAGGTGGTCGCGCTCGTCGGTCCCAGCGGCGCCGGGAAGTCCACCCTGGCCGACCTGGTCGCGCGCTTCTACGACCCCACGTCCGGGCGGATCCTGATCGACGGCGTGGACCTCCGCGAGTACGAGCTCTCCTCCTGGCGCTCGCTCCTCGGCGTGGTGACCCAGGAACCGATCCTCTTCCACGACTCGGTGTTCCACAACATCGCCTACGGCGTCTCGGACGCCGGCGACGAGGCCGTGCGCCGCGCCGCGCGGGCGGCCCACGCCGACCGCTTCATCGACGAGATGCCGG
>DATJEJ010000136.1:0-8252 GCA_035496795.1 Candidatus Omnitrophota bacterium | reverse complement strand
CGGGGCGGCGCGGAAAACGCAGCGCCCGCGGGCCGTACGGGTGGACCGTACTAAGAGGCCCGCGGGCGTGCCAAGCGATTTTCGGTCAGGTCAGCGGTTGTGGCCGCGTCCCCTGCCGTGTCCGCCCTGGTCGGAGCCCTGGTCCTGGCTGGGCGCCGGTCCCTGGTCGGGGTTGTCGCGGTTGCCGCGGTCCCGCCGGCCCCGCCGCTGCTCCTGTGGCTGTTGCTGCTGCTGCTGTTGCTGTTCCTGCTGCTGTTGCTGTTCCTGCTGCTGTTGCTGCTGCACCTGCTGCTGGCGGCGCTCCTCCTGACGCGCGCGAGCGTCCTGCTGTTGCTGCTGGCGCTGATACCGCCCCTGCTCCGCCTGCTGCCGATATTGCTGGCGCTCGTAGCGCGCCTGCTCCGCCTGCTGGCGGGCCTGGTCGCGCTGCGCCTGCTGCTCGGCGCGCGCCCGCCCGTCGGCCTCGGCGCGATCCCTGCGGCGTTGCTCGGATTGGCCGCGGTCGTATTGCGGCTGCTGGCGCTCGTAGCGCTGCTGCTGGCGCTGGTCCTGCTGCTGGCGGTCGTAGCGCTGCTGCTGCTGGCGCTCGTATCCCCGCTGCCGCTGCTGGCTCTCGAAACGCCGCTGCTGCTGGAGCGCCCGCTCCTCGCGGACGTTCCGGGCGCGCTGCTCGCGCATCTGGTCCTGCCGGCCCTGCTCCATCCGGGCCGGGCGCTCGAAGCCGCGCTGCCGGTCGACCGGCGCTCCGCGCTCGATCCGCCCGCGCGCCTGCGTCTCGCCGCCGCGTCCCGGAGGCACGCGCTGCCCGCGGTCCAGCCGGCCGCCGCGAACCCGCATCTCGCGCTCGAAGCGATCGCGACGTGTGCGCATCTCGCTCGTGAGGCGCTCGCCGCCCGCCCGGCCGCGCCCGCCGCCGCGCGAAAGGACCGGCATCGGCGAGACGAGCGTCCTGCCGCGCACCATGTCGCGCCGGAGGCCGCTCTCGCGGGTCGTCAGACGGTATTGCGGGATGTCGCGCCCCGTGGCGCGCTCGATCACGGCCGGTCGGAGTCCGCGCTCGGCCACGCGACCGTTCACCGACGCGTAGCGGGTCAGATCGCGCGTCTCGGCGTAGATCCTCCGCGTCTCGGGAAATGGAGCCACGTAGGTGCGGAGCCGCGTGCTCGTGAGCCGGCTCGCGGGAACGAAGCACCAGCGTGACGGAGCGACGAAGTCGTCGGCGTAGCGGATGCCGAACGAAACGTCCCAGGTCGCCTCGGGCGGAAGGGGCGCCCAGCCGGCGTAGCCGCCGCCGTAGCGCCACGACACCCATGCCGGCGCCCAGACGTCGTCCGGAACCCACATCCAGCGGTTCGACGCGTCGCAGGCCCAGCGGCCGTAGTGGTAGGGATCGGCGCCCCAGGGATCGTCGGAGACCCAGGCCCAGCCCCAATCGGTGTAGACCCAGTATCCGTTCAGGTAGGGACGCCAGCCGGCCGTCACGGCCTCGGGGTACCAGACCCATCCGTAACGCGGATCCTCGGACCAGTCGCCGTAGGGGTCGAGCTCGTCGTAGAAGTAGGAGACGGTGACGGGGTAGCCATACTCGTCGTCCCCGTAATCGTCGCCGTAGCCGCCGTACGCGTAGCCGCCGTACGAAGAGGCCAGGTAGTAGTCGTACGACGGATCGCGGCCGTAGGAGTAGGCCCACCGGTCGTAGTAGTCGGTGCCGCCCCGACGGTGGTTGCGCTCCGTCCTGGAGGCGTAGGTTCCGCTGGAGGCCGCGCGGCCGTTCGAGGCGCCGCCGGCATCGCTGTACGTATCGGAAGGCGGCCCCGCGTAGGGGTAGTCGTCCTGGGAGAGCTGGTCGCCTCGTCGCGACGAGCACCCCGCGAGAACGACGGCAGCCGCCATCGTCACCCAGATCGCTGTCTTTCGAATCACGGAAAACGCTCCTTCCTGACGGAACGGGATTCTCACTGTCGCTCGTTTCCTACACCCACCCGCACCGCCCGTGTGGGGCCGCGGGGCCTGCCGTTGCGGGAAAAGGGCTTACGGACGGCCCGCGCGCTACACCCATCCCTCTCCTATGCTAGATTCGCCCTCCGGTCCTACGATGCAGGGGTAATGCCAAGGAGGGCGGGTGGCGGGTAAGAAGGTCGTGATCGTTGGCGGCGGCGTTTCCGGCCTGGCCACGGCCTGGTACTGCCTGGAGCGGGGACACGACGTCACCATCCTCGAGCAAGGGGCGGAGAATCACGACTGCTGCTCGCTCGGCAATGCCGGCTTCATCTCGCCCAGCCACTTCATCCCGCTCGCGTCGCCGGGCATCGTGGGGAAGGCGCTCCGCTGGCTGGGCGATCCCGAGAGTCCGTTCTGGGTGCGCCCCCGGCTCGATCCCTCGTTCCTCGCCTGGTCCTTCCGCTTCTGGAGAGCGGCGCGGCCCGAGCGCGCGCGGCGCGCCGGACCGCTCCTTCGCGATCTGAATCTCGCGAGCCGCTCGCTCTTCGAGGAGCTGGCCCGCCGCACCGGGAACGACTTCGGTCTCACCGAAGAGGGCCTCCTTCTCCTCTTCCGCTCCGAGGCGGCTCTCGACGTGGAGCGCCGCCACGCGGCCGCGGCCCGCGAGCTCGGACTGGAGGCCGTCGTCCTGGACCGCGCCGGGGTGGCGGCGCTCGAACCCGGCCTCACGCTGGACGTGACCGGCGGGGTGCACTACCCGATGGACGCCCACGTGACGCCGCAGCGCTTCTGCGCGACGCTCGCGCGCCTCGTGCGCGAGCGGGGCGGCGTCTTCGCCTGGGAATCGGGCGTGACCGGGTGGCGCGACTCGGGGCGCAGGGTCGAGGCGGCGATCACCCCCCGCGGAGAGCATCGCGGAGACGAGTTCGTCGTGGCCGCGGGATCCTGGTCGCGGCGCGTGCTCCGGCCGCTCGGCGTCACGATCGCGCTCGAGCCGGGCAAGGGCTACAGCCTCACCTTGCCCGCGCCTCCCGAGCGGCCGCGCCGCTCGCTGCTCCTGCAGGAGGCGCGCGTCGCGATCACGCCGATGGGGAGCACGGTCCGGGTCGGCGGTACGATGGAGCTGGGCGCGGGCACGCTGGGGGTCAATCCGCCGCGCATCCGGGGCATCGTGCGCTCCATGGGGCGCTACCTGCCGGCGTTCACGCCGGAGCGGTTCGCCGGGGTCGAGCCCTGGAGCGGGCTTCGCCCCTGCACGCCGGACGGGCTCCCCTACATTGGCCGCTCCGCGCGCCGCGACAATCTCCTGGTCGCGACGGGCCACGCGATGCTCGGGCTCTCGCTGGGTCCGGTGACGGGCTCCCTGATCGCGTCGATCGTCTCCGGGGAGCAGCCCGCGATCGATCTCGAGCCCCTCCGCCCGGAGCGGTTCGGATGACACGGTTCGGGAAGGCGATCCGCTCCGAGTGGCTGCTCGATCCCGCCTTCGTCTACCTCAATCACGGGACCGTCGGCGCGCCCCCGCGCCGCGCGTTCGAGGCGCAGGAGCGGATCCGGCGCGAAGTCGAGCTCCAACCGGCCCGCTTCCTGCTGCGTGAGCTTTCCGCCATCGCGGTGGGGGGCCCGCGCGCGGAGCCGCCGCGGATGCGGGCGGCCGCCGAGCGCGTCGCCCGGTTCCTGAACGCCGAGGGGAAGGACCTCGTCTTCGCGGACAACGCCACGACGGCGATCAACGCGGTGCTCCGCTCCTTCCCCTTCCGGGCGGGGGACGAGATCGCGATCTCCGACCACGCCTACGGCGCCATCCGGAACGCCGCTGCGTTCCGCGCGCGGGAAACCGGCGCGGTGGTACGGGACGTTCCGCTTCCGGGGCCTCCGTTCTCGGCCGAGCGCATCGCGGAGGCGTACGCGGGCGCGCTCTCGCCGCGCGCGCGGCTCCTGATCGTGGACCACGTCACCTCGGAGAGCGCCCTGATCCTCCCGGTCGAGGCGATCGTCGCGAACGCGAAGGCGCGCGACGTCCGCGTGCTGGTGGACGGGGCGCACGGTCCCGGCGCGGTCCCGGTGGACCTGCGCGGGCTGGGCGCGATCGGCGCCGACTGGTACGCCGCGAACCTCCACAAGTGGGCCTTCGCGCCGCGAAGCTGCGGCATTCTCTGGGCGGCGCCGGATCGGCAGGAGGAGCTTCACCCGCCGGTGATCTCCTGGGGCATCGGCCGCGGGTTCCTGGCGGAGTTCGACTGGGTGGGCACGCGCGATCCCTCGGCGTGGCTCGCCACGCCGGCGGCTCTCGACTGGTTCGAGGAGCTGGGAGCGGAGACCGTGCGCGAGCACAACCGCGCCCTGGCGCGCCGCGCCCGCTCGCTCCTGACCGAGCGCTGGGGAACCGAGCCCGCGGCTCCGGAGGCGATGACCGGCCCCATGACGACGGTTCCGATGCCGGAGCGGCTCGGGAGCGAGCCGGAGGACGCCGCGCGCGTGCGCGACCGGCTCCTCTTCGAGGATCGGATCGAGGTGCAGGTGCACGCGTGGCGAGGGCGGATCTGGGCGCGCGTCTCGGCCCAGCTCTACAACGACGACGACGACCTGGAGCGGCTCGCGGCGGCCGTCGCGGCGCTCCGTTCCTGAAGGAGCCTCGATGCCGACGAAACGAACAGCGAAGAATACGAATCGCGCCGCGACGAGCGCGGAACCCGCCGCGAACGACCCCGGTCTCGGCGCGAAGAACACGGTGCGGGCCGCCCGCTACGGATCGCCCTCCAAGAACTCGTGGTTCACGCGCTTCGCCAAGGCGACCTCGCGCGGCACGGGCCGCCCGGTCGCGTTCGCCCTCGCGGCGGCGATCATCGTGCTCTGGGCCATGACCGGCCCTGTCTTCCACTTCAGCGACACGTGGCAGCTCGTGATCAACACGGGCACCACGATCATCACTTTCCTCATGGTCTTCCTCATCCAGAACACGCAGTACCGCGACTCCGAAGCGGTTCACCTGAAGCTGGACGAGCTGATTCGGGCGCAGGAGGGCGCGCACAACGCCCTGCTCGACCTGGAGGACCTGGACGACAAGGAGCTGGACCGGATCCGGGAGAACTACGCCCAGCTGGCCGACGACGCGCGGAAGATCCTGCGCCGCCGGGGCGTGGACACGGGGACGCCGGACGTGAAGAACGGCCGCTGAACCGCGTGTTGGACCGCTCCGCTCCCGAGGCGTAAACTCGAGGCAGGGGAAGTGGGCTCCTGGGGTCTCGCGGAAGAGGAGACCGAGCCATGAAGAGCGACTCCGGCGCCACCCGTTCGGTGTGGATGGACGTCCCGCCGCTGCCTGCCCGACCCCCGCTCGACCGGGACCTGCGCGCCGACGTCTGCGTCGTGGGCGCCGGCATGGCGGGCCTCACCATCGCCTACCTGCTCGCGCGCGAAGGGCTGCGCGTGGCCGTCCTCGATGACGGTCCGACCGCGGGCGGCGAAACCTCCCGAACCACCGCGCACCTCACGAACGTGATCGACGATCGCTACCATTGGATCGAGCAGGTGCACGGCCCCGAGGGAGCGCGCCTCGCGGCCGAGAGCCATACCGCCGCGATCGACACGATCCAGGCGATCGCCGAGAGGGAGGGGATCGAATGCGACCTCGTCCGTCTCGACGCCTATCTCTTCGCCGGACCCGGCGATCCCCGTGACGAGCTGGAGCGGGAGCTGGAGGCGGCCCGCCGCGCGGGCCTCCTGGGCGTCGCGTGGGCCGAGCGGGCGCCCCTCGAGGGGTTCGCGACCGGCCCCTGCCTGCGGTTTCCGAACCAGGCGCAGTTCCATCCGCTTCGCTACCTGCAGGGCGTGGCCGACGCGATCGAGCGCTCCGGAGGACGCATCCACGGCGGCACGCGCGTGACCGCGGTGCATCACGGCCCGCCGCCGCGCGTCGAGACGGAGGGCGGCGTCGCGGTCGTCGCGGACGCCGTGGTGGTCGCCACCAACTCGCCCGTGCACGAGCTGATCGGCGTCCACCCGAAGCAGGCCGCTTACCGCACCTACGTGGTCGCCGCCCGCGTGCCGCGCGGCGTGGTGACGCGCGCGCTCTACTACGACACGGAGAACCCCTACCACTACGTCCGGCTGCAGCCCGAGAGCCCCGGAGGGCCGGATCTCCTGATCGTGGGAGGCGAGGACCACAAGACGGGACAGGCCGACGACGCCGACGAGCGCTGGGCGGCCCTGGAGGCGTGGACGCGCGAGCGGTTCCCGCTGGCGCGCGAGTTCGTCGCGCGGTGGTCGGGACAGGTGATGGAGACGGTGGACGGCGTGGCCTTCATCGGCCCGGACCGGGCCGGCTCGCGGGTCTTCATCGCGACCGGGGACTCGGGGATGGGGATGACCCACTCCACCATCGCCGGGCTCCTCCTCCGCGACCTCATCGCGGGGCGCGAGAACCCCTGGGCGCACCTCTACGATCCGGGCCGCGTCAGCCTGCGCGCCGCGGGCGAGCTGGCGAAGGAGAACTTGAACTTCGTGTCCAAGTACGCGGACTACGTGACGGGGGGCGACGTCGGCTCCGCCGACGAGATCCCGCCGGGGGAGGGCGCGGTGCTGCGCCGCGGCCTGACCAAGGTGGCGGCCTATCGCGACCCGTCGGGGACGCTGCACGAGATGTCGGCGGTCTGCACCCACCTGGGGTGCGTCGTGCGGTGGAACTCGGCCGAGAAGAGCTGGGACTGCCCCTGCCACGGCTCACGGTTCGACAGCCATGGCCGCGTCGTGAACGGACCCGCGACGCGCGATCTCGCCGAGAAGGACACCGCGCAGCCCGCGGCGGCCTGGGAACGGGCGTGACCGGGCACCGGCCCGCGGCGGACGCCTCCCGCCGCGGGCCGTCGGGCCGGCCTACGCCGTCTTCGCCTGCCGCTGGAACATGCGGCCCAGCGCGAACGCGATCCCGAGCCAGATGAGGATCAGCGCGAGCGCCACCCGGGCGAAGTCGGTCGGCTTGAACGCGAGCCACGTCGTGCCCGCGAAGACGAGCCCGGCCGAGAGCACGTCGCCCAGCCGCACGAAGAAGGTGTCGTTCGCCTGCTTGGCCTTGTACTTCGCGGCCCGGCTCGTCGGCAGGTAGAGCGCGTTCCGCGTCGTGTTCTGCAGCGAGTAGTCGAGCGAGTTCTCGGCGATCTTGGCGCCGCGGATGAACGAGAGGATCGGGACGAACGCCATCGAGGCGTATCCGATCAGGGCCACGACGGGAAGCACGAGCAGCGCGGTCCGCACCCCGAACCACTTGAGGACGCGCGACACGACGAACGCCTGGATCACGAAGGAGACGATGTTCACGATCGTGAAGTAGTTGCCGTAAAAGGCGCCGATCGCCTTCTCCTCGTCCACGGCCGCGCCCTGCGCCGTCAGCACGTTCACGATCGTCTTGCCGAGGATGTACTCGCCCGTGGTGTTCACCAGGTTCGAGAGGATCATCAGCGCCGCGATCAGGAGCAGATACTTGTTGGTGAGGACGAGCGCGAAACCGCTGCGCTTGGCGTCCTTCTCGTCACCGGCCGCCGGCGCGTCCTCCGCCGCGGCCTTGTCGCCGGGAGTCTCCGGCTGCCCCTCCGCGCCCCGCTTCTCGCGAAGGTTGATCAGGTTCGTCAGCACCATGCAGATCCCGAGGATCGCCGCGGCGGCCAGCATGAAGGGGTAGGGGCCGAACGCCTTGACCAGCTTTCCGGTCACGAAGGAGCCCGCGATGGCCCCGAGCGAGGCGCCGACGCCCACGATCGCGAAGAGACGCTTTCCCTGGTCCACGGTGTAGACGTCGTTGGCGAACGCCCACAGCTGCGCGATCACCATCAGGTTGAAGATCCCCACCCAGATGAAGAAGATGGTGCCCACCGCGTAGCCGACGCGGTCGGCCATGAAGAAGCCGATCAGGCAGAGGATGAAGAACAGCGTGACGCCGTTGATCAGCTTGACGCGGGAGACGCGCGAGGCGATCGCGCTGTAGATGGGCACCAGCACGATCAGCACCCCCGCGATCGCGGCCGCGGCGTAGCTCTTCACTTCCGCGCCTCCGGGCTGGGAGAGGATGAGCGGCTCGCGGATGGTCTTGAGCAGGTAGTACGAGGCGAGCAGGAAGAAGATGTTCAGCATGAGGAGGAGCGCCGTGACGCCCTCGCCGCCGCGCACGTCGGCGACGAGGCCGAGGGCGCGGTCGAGCAGTCCCCGGTGTTCGCCGGCGCGGGGCACGCCTCGCTCCGCGGGATGGGAAATCGTGTGGCTCATGGATTCCTCCGTGGTATCGCCGGTCAGCGGCGGATCCGCCGGGGCCGCACGGG
>DATJEJ010000135.1:0-9252 GCA_035496795.1 Candidatus Omnitrophota bacterium | reverse complement strand
AGAGGAAGCGGTCGCGCGCATCCGCGACCTCTGCCGCTCCACGTTCGGCCCGGGCGTCGTGGGCGACGTGGGGCTCTTCGCGGGAGCGTACCGGATTCCGGGAATGCCCGGGCAGGTGCTGCTCTCCAGCATCGACGGGGTCGGCACCAAGCTCAAGGTCGCGATCCTCTGCGACCGCCACGATACGGTCGGGTACGACCTCGTCTGCCATTCCGCCAACGACATCCTCGTGCACGGCGCCACGCCACTCTTCTTCCTCGATTACATCGCCATGGGAGCCCTCGACCCGGCCCGCGTCGAGCGCCTCGTCGAAGGGCTCGCGCGCGGATGCCGCGAGGTCGGGTGTGCCCTGATCGGCGGGGAGACGGCCGAGATGCCGGGACTCTACGCGGCGGGCGACTACGACCTCGCCGGCGCCATCGTCGGGATCGCGGCCGAGCGCGACCTGATTCGAGGCGAGGGGATCGTGCCGGGGGACGTCGTGCTCGGCCTGCCGAGCGCGGGACTCCACACCAACGGCTACTCGCTCGCGCGGAAGATCCTCTTCGAGACGCTGCACCTCCGCCCGGGCGATCGCTTTCCGGGAGCCGAGGAGTCGGTGGGAGAGCTGCTGCTCGCGCCTCACCTCTATTACGGCGCCGACGTGCGGATCGCGCGCGTGGCGGGGACGGTGCGCGGGATGGCCCACATCACCGGCGGCGGCATTCCGGGAAACCTGGTCCGCATCCTCCCCGAGGGGGTCCGCGCCGAGATCCAGCTCGGATCGTGGACCGTGCCGCACGTCTTCCGCGCGCTCGTCGAAGCCGGCGGCGTCCCCGATTCCGAAGCGTACGAAGTGTGGAACATGGGGCTGGGACTCCTGCTCGTGGTCCCCGCGGCCGATGCGAACGCGATCGAGCGGGCGCTCGCGCGCGAGCACCGCGCCTGCCGGCGTGTCGGGGCGATCGCCGCCGGCCCTCGTGAGGTGCGCCTGATTCCGTAGGCTTCGGATCCGAACGGGAGGGGGAGGGGAGCGTGGTGGAACGAATCGAAGCCCAGGCGGACCGTCCCGTGCCGGTCCCGGCGCTCGCTCCCGGCGGTCCGGGGCCGTACGCCCGAGCCCTCGGGCTCGTCGGGCAGAGCGCGCCGCTCCGAGTCCTCTGCGAGCGGATCGCCGCGCACGCGCGGAGCAGCGCGACCGTGCTCATCCGCGGCGAGACCGGCTCGGGCAAGGAGCTCGTGGCCCGGGCGCTCCACCGCCTGAGCCCGCGCGCCGGGCGCGCCTTCCTGCCGCACAACTTCGCCTCCATTCCCGATTCGCTCGTGGAGAGCGAGCTCTTCGGGCACGCCCGCGGGGCCTTCACCGGCGCGCATGCCGACCGTCCCGGGCTCTTCGAGCTGGCGGACGGCGGCACCCTTTTCCTCGATGAGATCGGTGACGCGAGTCCTTCGGTCCAGAGCCGGCTGCTCCGCGTCCTTCAGGAAGGGGAAGTGCGGCGGGTGGGGGATGGGCGCCCGCGGCGCGTGGACGTCCGCATCGTCGCCGCCACCCACCGCGATCTCGCGGGCGAGGCGCGCGCCGGCCGCTTCCGCGCCGACCTCTACTACCGGCTGCACGTGCTGGCGCTGGACGTGCCGCCGCTCCGCGCCCGTCGCGCGGACGTGCCGGTCCTGGCGGCGCACATCTTGGAGTCGCTCGCGCGCCGCGATGCGCTCGCCGTTCGCGGCGTGCATCCCGCCGCGCTCCAGCTCCTGCTGGCCCACGACTGGCCGGGCAACGTGCGCGAGCTGGAGGCGGTGCTGACCCGCGCCGCGCACAGCGCCGGCGCCGGCGGCGTGATCGAGCCGGAAGCCCTCGGCCCCGAGGTCCTGGGCGAGCGCCCGCTCCTCGTGCGCGAGCGGCACGCCACGCTGCGCGGCCGCACGCTCGCGTACGAGGCGGAGCTGATCAAGAGCGCGCTCGACGTGCATCGCGGGAACCGCTCGCTGGCCGCGCGCTCGCTCGGGCTCTCGCGGCAGGGACTCTGGAAGAAGATGCGGCGCCTCGGGGTGCGCGCGGAAAGGGATCCCATCGAAGCGGCCGGATCGGCCGATTGACCTTGATTTCGCCGGTCGCATTTCTATACTCGCGCGACATCGTCGTTTCCCATTCGTCCGCCGCCCGCTCGCACCGCGCGGCGCGCGCTCCTCGGGAGGAACTCCTTGGCCAAGCGTCCCCTGCGGATCGGCGTGATCGGGGCCGGCCTCGTCACGCAGATCAATCATCTCCCCGCGCTCAAGAAGCGCCGCGACGCCGAAGTGGTCGCGGTGTGCGACGACGACGGGGAAAAGGCGCGCATGGTCGCGCGGCACTTCGGCATCGCCCGAACCCTCACCGACTACGAGACGCTCCTCCGGAGCGACGAGGTCGAGGCGGTGATCGTCGCGACGCCCAACCATCTGCACGCCCCGATGGTGCTGGCCGCGATGGGCTACGGCAAGCACGTGCTCTGCGAGAAGCCGCCGGCCAGGAACGCGGCCGAGGCCGAGCAGATGGCGGAGGCCGCGCGGCGCTCCGGCTGCACGCTGATGTACGCCATGAACAACCGGTTCCGGACCGACGTGCAGCTCCTGCGCGGCTACATGGAGCGGCGCGAATTCGGTACCATCTTCTATGCCAAGACGGGCTGGCTGCGGCGGCGCACGGCGCAGCGCGGTCCCGCGTGGTACCAGAACAAGCGCAGCTCGGGAGGCGGCGTTCTCATGGACCTCGGCGTCCAGATGCTCGACCTCTCCCTCTGGCTCCTGGGAAACCCCCAGGTGGCGTCCGTGACGGCCACCAAGTACGTGACCGATCCGCGCGAGGACGTCGAGGACACGGTCGCGGCGTTCCTGGTGCTGGACAGCGGGGCGGCGCTGACGCTGGAGGTGAGCTGGGCGCTCCTGCTCGAGAAGAACTTCCCGTATCTGAACCTGTTCGGCACGCACGGGGCGGCTCTCCTGAACCCCTTCCGGGTCCACAAGGAGCTGGGGGGGAACCTCCTCGACGTGACGCCGCCCCTGGAGTCGAAGAACGTCTACAAGCAGTCGTACGAAGCGGAGCTCGACCACTTCATCCGATGCGTCACGCAGGGCGAGCGGCCCGTGGGCACGCCCGAAGAAGGGCTCCAGCTCATGCGGGTCATCGACGCCATCTACCAGTCCGCTGAGAGCCGCCGCGAGGTCCGCCTCCATTAGATCGGTGCGCGCGCCCCTGGCCGCGGCCGCGTCGGGCATCCTCGCCAGCCTCGCCTTCCCCTCGGCATCGCTCTGGCCGCTGATCTTCGTCGCGCTCGTGCCGCTGCTCCTGGTGCTGGCCTCCGGCTCGCCCGGGCCCGGGGATCCCGAGCCCGCCTCCCGCGGCGTGCGCTGGGCGCCGTGGCTCATGGGCACCGTGTTCTACGCCCTCACGTTCTGGTGGATCGTCCGCCTGCCGGTCGCGGCGATGACGCACCCCTGGCTCATCTATCCGGGCCTGCTCGCGCTGGGGCTCTATCTCGGACTCTACGTCGCGCTCTTCGGCTGGCTCGTGCGCTTCGTGCGGCGCCGGCTCGGCTGGCCCGTGCTCGCCCTCGCGCCCTTCGCGTGGGGCGTGGCGGAGTGGCTCAAGTCCTCGGGCGAGCTCGGGTGTCCCTGGGGGAATCTGGGCACCGCGCTCGCCGAGCATCCGGCCTGGATCCAGGGCGCTTCGCTCGCCGGCGCCCCGGGCCTCTCCTTCTGGGTCGTGACCGTGAACGCTCTGGTCGCCGCCATCCTCCTCGCGCGCCGCTGGTCCTCGCGGATCGGGCTCGCGATGATCCTGGCCGCCGCCGTCGGCGTGCCCGTGGTCTGGGGAACGGCGCGGCTCCAAGCGCCCGCTCCCGCGCCGCTGGTGCGCGTGGCCATCGTGCAGCCGAACGTGGGGAGCCACGAGAAGTGGGTCCCGGCCCTGCAAGATTCGGTCACCGCGCGCGTGGAGCGGCTCACCCGCGAGGCGGGGATGGCCGAGCCCCGCGCGACGGTCATCCTCTGGCCCGAGACGGCGCTTCCGTACTACGTGCGGGTGGAGCCGCTCAAGCTGCAGCGGCTGATCGCGCTCGCGAAGGAGGTGAACCGCCCGATCCTGGCCGGCTATCCCGACGCGAAGCTGAACGCGCAGGGAGACGTGCTCACCTACAACGCGGCGGGGCTCGTCCTGCCCGCGGGGGCGATCGTCGGCCAGTATGAAAAGATCCACCTCGTCCCCTTCGGAGAGCGCATCCCGTTCCAGGGCCTCTTTCCGTTCCTGGGCTCGATCGACCTGGGCCAGGCCGAGTGGACGCCGGGGACGCGCCCGTACGTCTTCCGCCGCGCGGGGCCGGCGTTCGGGGTGCTCATCTGCTTCGAGTCGATCTTCCCGGACCACACGCGGCGCTACGCGCTCGAGGGGGCGCAGTACCTGGTCAACATCACGAACGACGAGTGGTTCGGACGGACGGCGGGACCGATCCAGCACGCCGACCTGGCGATCCTTCGCTCGGTCGAGCTGGGCATGGGCGTCGCGCGCGCGGCGAACACCGGCGTCTCGATGCTCATCGATCCCTACGGGCGCGTCGAGGCGCGCACGCCGCTCTTCGCCGAGGCGGTGCTGGTCGGCACGGTGAAGACCGGGATCGGGCCCACGCCGTTCGCGCGCTGGGGCGACTGGGTCTCGATGCTCTCCCTCGCGGTGACGCTGATCCTCGTCGCCGTCGCGTGGTTCCGGGGCGTTGACAGCCGCTCCAAGCTCCGCTAGGGTGGGGTTTCAGGTGGGGCGCGTCAGCGCATCCGCCTCCGACGGCACGCCAAGTCCAGAGGAACGGCAAGCGACAGTGCCCGGCTCACCCGAGTCCGAAGTCACGAAACCGAAATCGACGTCCCGCGCGCGGCGCCCGCTGCATCCCGGCGCGTGGCTCTTCGTCTGCGCGGCCCTGGGCGTCGGCTTCTCGCTCACGCAGTCGCCCGCGCGGCTCGCCGTGGGGGCGCTGCTCCTCCTGATCGTCACGCTCCGCACCGAGCGCCGCCCGCTCCGCGCCGAAGCGCCGCTCCTTCTCCTCGCGCTCATCCTGTTCGCGGCACACCTCCTCCTGGCCGGGCAGCCGCCGCGCGCGGCACTTCTTCCCTCGGGCCTGATCGCCCTTCGCCTCCTGGCCCTGGTCTACCTGACGCGGTGGGCGGCGCGCGCCGTCCTGCCGCGGGCGGCCCGCTGGCTCTTCGGCCGGGGCGGCCTCGCGCGGCCGCGCCCGCTGGCGCTCCTCGTCGAGAGCGGACGGATGACGCTGGCGCTCCTGCCGCTCGCGCTCGCCGAGGCGGAGCGGCAGCACGTGGCGCTCCGCGCGCGCGCGATCCGTCCGGGACGCGGCCTCGGCGGCCGGGCGCGCTACCTCGCCGCCTGGCTCCTTCCCTACCTGGGCACGATGCTTCGCGTCGGCGACAGCTACGGCGAGGCGCTGCATGCGCGCGGCTACGCGCTCGGGGCGCCGCGCCGGGGCTCCGCTTCGTACCGGTGGTCCGCACCCGAAGCGGCGGGCGTCCTTCTCTCCGCGGCGGCGGCCGCATGGCTCGTCCGTGCTCGATGAACCGAAGGAGGGGGAGGAAACGTTCCGGATCGGGGTGGAATACGACGGGACCGCGTTCAGCGGCTGGCAGCGCCAGCCCCGGGCGCGGACGGTGCAGGGGGAGCTGGAACGGGCCGTGGAGCGGATCGTGGGAGCCAAGGTGACGGTGAACGGAGCGGGGAGGACGGACGCCGGGTGCCACGCGGTGGGACAGGTGGCTTCCTTCACGGCGGTCACGAAGCTCGCGCCGGAGCGGCTCCGCCTGGCGATGAACGCGCACCTGCCGCCCGACGTCCGGGTGGTCGAATCGTCGTTCGCGCCGCGCGGCTTCCACGCGCGCTTCCGCGCGATGCGCCGGAGCTACCGCTATCTCATCGTTCCCGAGCCGGCGGCGATCCGGAGGCGGCTGGCCTGGGCGCGCCGGATGCGCACCGGGGCCGCGGAGCTGAACGAAGCGGTCGCGCCGCTCCTCGGCGAGCACGACTTCACGACCTTCTCGCGGCAGGGAGGCGATGAGACGTCGCCGGTCTGCCGCGTGACCCGCGCCGTATGGACGGGCGCCAAGGGCGCCCTCCGCTTCGACATCGAGGCGGACCGGTTCCTGTACACTATGGTGCGCCGCATCGTATCGACCGCGATCGCCGCCGCCGAGCAGGGGGGCGGTCCGGCCGCCGTCCGGACGGCGCTCGAATCGAGGCGCCGGCGCCTGGGAGCGCCGCCGGCCCCGGCGCACGGCCTCTATCTCATGCGGGTCCGGTATCCCGGGCTCGGATGGCTTCCGAAGGAGCGAATGCATGTCGTCGCTTGACGCGGCGCCGCGGGCCGCGAAGGCCCGGGGCCGCTGGCCGATATCCACGCTGGGCGCGGGGGTGCTCTTCGGCGCCCTCCTGCTCGCCGCGCTCGTGCTCGCGACGCAGCGGCCCAAGGACCGCGCGGCCGAGACGGACGGCAAGCCGCTCTACGGCGGGCCGGGGAACGACGTGAACCTGGCCGCGGCGGCGGGCTCCGATTCGGTGGGCGCGGCACCGGCGTCCCTCGATACGTCGCGGCGCACGGCGATCGTCGCGGCCGCCGAGAAGGTGGGCCCCTCCGTGGTCACGTTGAGCGTGGTCCAGACCCAGGTGGTCCAGACCTCCCCCATCCCCTTCGGCGACGATTTCTTCGAGCCCTTCTTCCGCGACATGATCCCGCAGTATCGCTACCGCGAGCAGATCCCGAGCATGGGCTCGGGCTTCATCATCTCGTCGAACGGCTACGTGCTCACGAACGAGCACGTGGTGCGCAACGCGGAGAAGATCACCGTGATCCTCCCCGACGGACGCCGCTTCGAGGGGAAGGTGCTCGGCAGCCATCCGCAGTACGACCTGGCCGTCGTGAAGATCGACGGCAAGAACCTGCCCACGGCGAAGCTCGGGACCTCGAGCGATCTGATGGTGGGCGAGTGGGCGCTGGCCATCGGAAACCCGTTCGGGTTCCTGCTGAACGACACCCAGCCGACCGTGACCGCGGGGGTCGTGAGCGCGACCCATCGCGACATCAAGTCGCAGGCCTCGAGCGCGGGGATCTACAAGAACATGATCCAGACCGACGCCGCCATCAACCCGGGCAACTCCGGCGGCCCCCTCGTGAACGCGAAGGGCGAGGTCGTGGGCATCAACACCTTCATCTTCACGAAGAGCGGCGGCTCGGAGGGGATCGGCTTCGCCATCCCGATCGACGCCGCGAAGAAGGTGGTGGACGAGCTGCTCAAGTACGGCAAGGTGCGGAACGTCTGGATCGGCGTCCGCACCTGGGAGCTCACCCCCTACGTCGCCGAGCGGCTCGGGACCAAGGACCGGAACGGGCTGTACGTCTCGGTGATCGAGAAGGGAAGCCCGGCGGACAAGGCCGGCATCAAGGTGGGCGACATCATCCGCAAGGTGAACGGGACGCCGATCCGGGACGTGGACGAGGCCTATCGCGCGCTCTTCGGCGCGAACGTCGGCGACACGATCTCCCTCACCGTCGAGCGCGACGGGAAGCTCCTCACGATGAGCCTCGCGCTCACCGAGCTGCCCGAGTGATCGCGCGCTACAGCCGTCCCGCGATGGCGGGGCTCTTCGACGACCGGGCGCGCTACGCGACCTGGCTCGACGTCGAGCTGGCCGTGACGCGCGCGCTGGAGCGCCGCGGGGAGGCCCCCGCGGGCGCTTCGGCGCGGATCGCGGCGGCGGCGCGCATCGATCCCGCGCGGATCGACGAGCTGGAAGCCACGCTCCGCCACGACGTGATCGCCTTCCTGACGCAGGTGGGGGAGACCGCCGGCGCCGACGCGCGCTACCTGCACCTGGGCATGACCTCCTCCGATCTCGTGGACAGCGCGCTCGCGCTCACCCTGGTGCGCGCGACCGACCTGCTCCTGCCCGAGGTGGACGGCCTCCGCGAGGAGACGCGCCGCCTGGCGCTCCGCCACAAGGACACGGTGATGGTGGGGCGCACGCACGGCATCCACGCCGAGCCGATCACCTTCGGGCTCAAGGCGCTCGTCTGGTACGAGGAGCTGGGTCGCGCTCGGGAACGGCTCCAGCGCGCGCGCGCGACCATCGCGGTGGGGAAGCTCTCGGGCGCGGTCGGCACGCTGGCGCACCTGACGCCCGATCTCGAAGAGGAGGTCCTCGGGTCGCTGGGCCTTCGTCCCGAGCCGGCCGCCACCCAGGTGGTGCAGCGCGACCGCCACGCCGAGCTGCTCCAGATGCTGGCCCTCCTCGGCGCCTCGCTCGAGAAGATCGCGATGGAGATCCGCCACCTGCAGCGCACCGAGGTGCTCGAGGCGGAGGAGCCGTTCCGCGAGGGGCAGAAGGGCTCTTCGGCCATGCCGCACAAGCGGAACCCGGTCAACTGCGAGCGGGTCTGCGGCCTCGCTCGGATCCTGCGCGCGAACGCGCACGCGGCGACCGAGGACGTGGCCCTCTGGCACGAGCGGGACATCAGCCACTCCAGTGTGGAGCGCGTGATCCTCCCCGACTCCTTCCTGCTCGCGGACTTCATGACGGCGCAGATGCGGGAGATCCTGGCGGGGCTCCACGTCTACCCCGACCGCATGCGCTCCAATCTGGAGGCGACGCGCGGGCTGGTCTACTCCCAGCGCGCGCTGCTCGCCCTGACCGGGGCGGGGCTCTCGCGCGAGGACGCCTACGCCCTGGTGCAGCGCCACGCGATGGCGGCGTGGAAGGAGCCGCCCGATCTTCTGGCGCGGCTCCAGGCGGACCCGGCGGCGACGAAGGTGCTGGCCCCCGAGGCGCTGGCCCGCTGCTTCGAACCGGCCTACTTCCTGCGACACGTTAACCAAATCTTCGATCGAGTTCTGGGAGCTACCGTTGCAGCGGCTCGCTGAGGCCCCCACCATTCCGCTCATGGAGGCCGATCCGGCACGCCGGAAGGCCTTGCTCGAAGCCGAGGGGCTCCGGCTCACGGCGGACGAGGCGGCGCGCATGCTGGAGCTCCTGGGGCGCGACCCCACCCGCGTCGAGGCGACCATCTTCGACACGATGTGGAGCGAGCACTGCTCCTACAAGAGCAGCCGCCGCGTGCTCCAGGCGCACCTTCCCACGAAGAGCCCCGACGTGATCCTGGGCCCGGGGGAGGACGCCGGCGTCGTGCGCTTCGGCACCTGGAAGGGCGTGGAGTACGCGCTCGTCTTCGCGCACGAGAGCCACAACCA
>DATJEJ010000134.1:0-8172 GCA_035496795.1 Candidatus Omnitrophota bacterium | reverse complement strand
CACCTCGGGAATCTCCTTGAGCTTTTGATCCATGTACTGGAGCACGCGTCCCGCTTCCGTCGCGGACATTCCCGGCGGAGCCGTCGGCATGTGGAGGATGGTCCCCTCGTTCAACGGCGGCATGAACTCGCTGCCGAGCCGCAGATACACCGGGATGGTCGAAACCATGAGGAGCACCGCCGCGAGCACGATCCAGCGGCGATGCCGGACCGAGAAGCGGACGATCGGCGCATAGGCCCGTACGAGCGGCCGGCTGATCGGATGATCGTGCTCCGGCCGGATCGTTCCGCGGATGAACCAGGCCGCCAGCGCGGGCGTGAGCGTGACCGCCAGGAGCGCGGCGAAGAACATGGAGTAGGTCTTGGTGAAGGCGAGGGGCTTGAAGAGGCGTCCCTCGGTCGCCTCGAGCGTGAAGATCGGGAGGAAGGAGACGGTGATGACCATCAGGGCGAAGAAGACCGGACGGCCGACCTCCTGGAGGCCGCGGATGATCGCGTCTCCTCGCGTCTCCTTCTTGTCCCCCGCTTCCCAGATCTCCAGTTTCTTGTGCACGTTCTCGACCATGATGATCGAGGCGTCCACCATCGCCCCGATCGCCACCGCGATGCCGCCCAGGGACATGATGTTGGCCGTGAGCCCCTGCCCTTTCATGAAGATAAAGGAGAGGACGACCGCGATCGGCAGCGTGAGGATCGGGACGAGGGCGCTCCGGAAATGGAACAGGAAGGCGATGATCACGAGGCTGACGATGAGCATCTCCTGGAGCAGCTCGTGCCAGAGCGTCTCGACCGCACGGTCGATCAGCTTGGAGCGGTCGTACGTGACGACCAGCTTGATTCCCGGAGGAAACGCGCCGCGCACCTCCTCCAGGCGCCGCTTCACGCCCTGGATCACGTGGAGCGCGTTCTGCTTCTGGCGCATGATGACCACGCCGCCGACGACTTCGCCCCGGCCGTTCAGCTCCGCGATGCCGCGGCGCGGCTCGGGACCGAGGTGGACCTCCCCTACTTGCCCCACGGTCACGGGAACGCCGTCTTCGCCGACTTTCACCACCACCTGCCCGAGGTCGGCGGTCGAGCGGATGTATCCGCGCCCGCGGACGAAGTACTCGTGCTCGGAGATCTCGAGCACGTTGCCGCCGACGTCCTTGTTCGAGCGCCGGATCGCCATCTCCACGTCCTTGAGCGAGATCCGGTACGACTCGAGGCGCCTCGGGTCGAGGTCGACCTGGTACTGCCGGACGAAGCCGCCGACCGAGGCCACCTCGGCCACGCCGTCGACGCTCTGGAGCCAGTAGCGCAGGTACCAATCCTGGAAGGAGCGGATCTCGGAGAGATCGTTCTTGCCGGTCGTGTCGACCAGGGCGTACTCGAAGACCCACCCCACGCCCGTCGCGTCGGGACCGAGCTGCGGCGTGACCCCCTCCGGAAGCCGCCCCTGCAGCGAGGCGAGATACTCCAGGACGCGGCTCCGCGCCCAGTAGACGTCCACGCCGTCCTTGAAGACGACATAGACGAAGGAATCCCCGATCATGCTGAGCCCGCGCACGTACTGGACGCCGGGCGCGGAGCGGAGCGCGGTCACGATCGGATAGGTGATCTGATCCTCGACCAGGTCGGGGCTGCGCCCCATCCACTCGGTCGAGATGATGACCTGTGTGTCGGAGAGATCGGGAATCGCGTCGAGCGGCGTATTGCGAAGGGCGCGCACCCCGAACGCGGCGGCGACGAGAACCAGCGCGAGGGTGAGGCCACGGTTCCGGGCACACCAGGCGATGAGTCGTGCGATCACGGGCGGGCCTACGGATTCACGCTCGCGGCCCTGAGCTTGCTCTCCGCCGCGATCAGGAAGTTGCCCGACGTGACGATCACGTCTCCGGGCGAGAGGCCCGCCTTCACCTCGACGTAGTCGCCCGCCTTGGTTCCCAGCGCCACCTGGCGCGGCACGAACCCGGCGGGGCCCCCATCGACGAAGACGATGCTCCGGTCCCCCTCGTACAGCACGGCGCCGGCGGGAATCGCCAGCTGCGTCCCGAGATCGCGCTCGAGGGTGACGTCGACGAACATACCCGGCTTGAGATCCCCCCGCGGGTTGGCCACCGTGATCCGGACCTCGCCCGTGCGGGTGTTCGGATCGAGGTAAGGGTTGATGTAGGAGACCCGGCCGGTCCGCGACCGCTCCGGAAGGAACGGGGTTTCGATCACGGCGTCCATGCCGCTCCGCACGAGCGGCAGCTCGTACTGATAGATGCTCGCCACGACCCAGACCGGGTGGATCGGCGCGATCCGGTACAGAACCTGGCCGGCCATGAACGAGGACCCCTGCACGACGTTCTTCTCGACGACGACCCCACTCGAGGGGGCGACGATCGGCACCGCCTCGAGCGGCTTCCCCGAACGGGCGATCGCGTCGATCTGGGCCGGCGTGATGTCCCAGAGGCGGAGCCGCTGGCGCGCGGCCGCGGCAAGCTCCGGATCGGAGCCCGCCGCCGGGGCTCCCGAGCCCTGCGAGCCCATGTCCATCCCCGACCCGCCGCCTGGCGTTGAGGGTCGCAGCGCCTGAAGGAACTCCTGCTGCGCGGAGAAGAGCTCCGGGCTGTAGACCGAAATGAGCGGTTCCCCTTTCTGGACCACCTGGCCTGTGTAATTCACCTGGATCTGCCGGATCCATCCGGAGAACTTCAGCGAGATCTCCGTGCGGCGCGTCTCGTCGTACGCCACCTTCCCGGCGGCGCGGATCGTGGCGCGGATCGGACGGGGGGCCACGACCTCGGTCCCGACACCGATCGACTGGCGCCGGGCCGCGTCGAGCAGCACGGGGCCGAAGCCCGGAATCTGGGTGGGAGCGGACGCCGCGGCGGCCGTGTTCGGCGGAGGCGCGGCGCCGGGTGGCGGCGTGCCGGCCGCGAATTCGAGATCCTCGGTGCTGGTGCTGAGACGCCACGAGGCGACCGCCTGGGCGCCCCCGGGCGCGCGGATGGCGAGATTCAGATCCCACTCGCCCGTCATCGCGAGCCCGTACTTGATCTCGTAGACGCCGGAGCGGGTCTCCGTCACGACGCCCCGGCTCTGCATGCGCGGCATCGTGCCCATCGCCTCCATCACGGCCGACATGTCGATCTTGGCTCCCACGACCGGATTCCCGGAGGAGTCCTGAAGCGTGACGACGAGCCGGTTGTCCCCCACCACGGGACGCGCGGGGCGGCTCTCCGCGGCGATGCGGAAGACGCCGATCGAGCGCGCCTCGCTCGCGGCGGTCGTGGTCTTCCTGGAGCAGCCCGCGGCGGCGGCCAGGAGAAGCGCCGCGAGCACCGGGATCCAGCGCCCCGCCGCGCGAGCGTGATGCCGATTCCGTTCGAATCTCATCGCGAATCCTCCTCGCGCAGCGACGCGGGTTCGAGGCCGATGGCGCGCTCGAGATCCGCGAGGGCCATGTGGACCATCGCGATCGACTGATAGCGGTCCAGCCGGGCCCGCGCGAGATCCCGTTCGGCCGTGAGAAGCGCGAGGAAATCGGAGCGGTTCGACTCGTACCCGGCGCGGACCGAGGCCAGCGCGCGTTCGGTCGCGGGGACCACCCGCGTCTCGATGATCTCGAGCTCGTGGCTCGTCTCCCGGACGCGCGCCCTCGCGATCTCGACCTGGGCGCGGATCGAATCGGACACGGCGAGCCGCTCCGCCTCGGCACGCTCCAGATCCGCCCTCGCCGCGCGCACGGCCGCTCCGTTCTTGCCCAGCCAGAGCGGGAGCGTGATTCCGGCCCCGACCATCGTGCGCCACTCGGGCATCTCCATCGTCCGGTCATGGCGCGCGACGAGCATCAGCTCCGGAAGGCGCATGCGGCTCGCCGCGGTGATCTCCGCGCGCCTCGCCTCGATCGAGGCCTGGCGCGACCGGAGCTCGGGCCGCGTCGCGGCGGCGGAGGCGAAGGTCGTGTCGGCCAGCTCATGCTGGATGTGCGGGAGCTCCGCCGGCGGATCGGGGAACGCCCGGTCGGTCTCGTCGTGCAGGAGCGCCCGGAGCCGCGCCTGGATCTCGCGCCGCGTGCGGCCCGCCGCGACGAGCTGGTGGTCGAGCATCGCCGCCTCGACGTCGGCCTGGAGCGCATCCTGCTGCCCCACCGTTCCCGCCGCGTACTTCTGGAGCGCCACCCGGCGGAACTGCTCCAGGAGCCCCGCCAGCTCGCGATTCACCTCGATGCTCCGCGCGGTGAGGAAGAGCTGGAAGTAGAGCTCGCGCGTCATGCGGAGCATCTCGAGCCGCATCGCGCGGTAGTCCTCGCGCATCGAGCGCGCCTGAGCCCGATCCGCCTTCCCCATCGCCGCGCGCTGTCCGAACAGCGGCACCATCTGCGACACCTCGACCGACCAGCCCGGATCGACGGAGGAAGAGCCGAGGCTCCGGGGCGCGAGCATCCCCTCCACGCGAGGGTCGTCCCAGGCGCCGGCGACGGCGGCGCGCGCCTCCATGCCCTGCCACGCGGCGCGCATCGAGGCCAGCGAGGGGTTGCGGCGGAGAACCGCGCCTTCCAGCGCCGCCAGGTCGAGGCTCGAGGTCCCGAAGATGGAATCGAGGGACGCCGGCGGCTCCGACGGGGGCGTCTCGGCGGCCCGCGCGGACGGGACGGAGCCGGCCAGGCCCAGCGACACGAGGAACATGAGATACAGCGGCGCGCGAAGGCGCATGCGATCACCACCTTGAATGGCTCGGGAACGGATTCCGCGCGATGAAGCGGGCGCGGGCGAGCGACGAAGGCCGGGAGAGGCGGGAGCGCGGCGTTGGCCGGCCCAGGCTCAACCGGTGGTGGTGACGCGCCTCAGATCAGGAGGATGGTGGTGCGGAGGAGCGGCGGCGAAAGGCCGGGAGGATGGGCCGCGACCGTCCACGAATCGCGTCGCATCGACACGACGATCGAGCTGTGAGCGGCGGGGAGGATAGCGGCGGCCGCCAGGGTCCCCAGAGTGCGCGGATCGCCGAAGCCGCCGTTGGGGAGGACGGTGGCCGGATCGCGCTCGGCGAGAGTCGAAGGAGCCGCGCAGCAGGAGCGGTCGGCGGCGACCGAAGCTCCCGTCGAGGAAGGGCCCCTCGCGCAGCTCGGGCAGGCGGCCGTGTTCGCCTTCGGAATCGCGCACGCCGCCCTGGCCAGGGGAACGAACGTCGATCCCGCCAGCAGGGCCAGCACGAGCAGCGATCCGATGAGGCGGCGTGGGTTCATGTGCTCCTTCATACCCCGAGGCGGCGGTTCGGAGCCACCTCACGGGGGTTACGATGCGGCCAAGGCTCCCTTCCATGCAAGGATACCTTGGTATCGGCCGGCTCGTGACCGCCCTTCACTTCGAGGTAACGGCCTTCTACTTCAACAGCTTGGACAACCGGCGGTCCTTGAGCGGCGCCCCGCCGGTCTGGCACCCGGGACAGTAGAAGGTTTCGTGGTCGGCGTAGGAGATCCGGGCGATCGCGCTCCCGCAGCGCGGGCACTTCGAGCCCGCGTGATCGTGGACGACGTAGTGCTCGCTGGGCTCGCGCTGCGGCAATTCGCCGGCGGCCGACTCGCGCAGCAGCGCCGTCTGGCGCTCCAGCACCGCTCCGATGGCGGCGTGGAGCCGCCGCGCCTCGTCGTCGGTGACCTGGCCCGTCAGGCGGAGCGGCGAGAGCCGCGCCTCGTAGAGGATCTCGTCCGAGAGGCCGTTTCCGATCCCGGCGATCGCGCGCTGATCAGTAAGGAGCGTCTTCAGCTGCCGCGACGACGCGCGGAGCGCCGCCAGGAACCGCTCCTCGGAGAGCTCGCCGCGCGTGGGGTCGGGGCCCACGGCCGCGAGCTCCTCGAGCGCGTCGGCGTCGTCGGTCAGCCACATCCGCGCGCGCTTCTCGGTGCCGTGCTCGATCAGGAGGAGCGCCGATCCGTCATCGAACTCGATCCGCGCCGACCACCCCTTGCTCCCCGCGGGACGGCGTGCCGGCCCGCCTCCCGCCGGCGGCGGCGCGAGCCTCAGCCTCCCCAGGCGCATCAGGTGGATGACGATCGCGCGCCGGGATTCGCATTCGAGCACGATGTGCTTCCCGCGCCGCGAAGGCAGGCTCAGGAATTCGCCGGCGAAGGACTCCGGAGGCACGGCAGTCCGGAGCAGCGCCGGCTGACGGACCGCGATCGATTCGATGCGGCGCCCGGCGACTCCGGCCGCGAGGTTCTCGGCCAGGATTTCGAGGAACGGCAGCTCCGGCACGGAGGCGTGGCCCGGTGCGCCTACTCGAGGCGCGAGGCGATGATCAGCGTGCTCTGGAAGGGAGCCCCGAGCGGGCGCGTGGCGCGCACGGCGAAGCGCTCGCGCGCGAGCCACTCCGAGACCTGCTCCACGCTCCAGGCGCGGCCGGAATCGAAGATCAGGTACATCCGGAGGCTGAAGAGCGCCTGCGGGACGGTCGGCATCCCCGGCCCGCTCGGCATCATGCCGTGCACGAGAAGGGTGCCTCCGGGCCGGATCGTCTCCCAGGCCTTGCGCAACAGCTCGAGCGCGTTCTCTTCGCTCTCGGTCTGCAGCACGTTCGAAAGGAGCAGCGCGTCCACGGGCCCGGGGAACGGATCGTTCCGGTAATCGCCGGGATAGAGCGCCACCATGTCGTCGTATCCCTCCTCGCGGAGGATCTCGCGCGCCACGTCGATCGTGGGCGGCAGGTCGAACAGGGTGGCCCGGAGCTCGGGCGTGCGGCGCGCGAACTCGGCGGCGAAGACCCCCGACCCGCCCGCGACGTCGAGGAGCGTCGAACCGGGAAGGAGCGGCGCCAGCTCGGTGACGCGTCCCGCCGCCTCGCGGCTCACGGTGTGCACGGCGCGGATGTAGCGCCGGACGCGCGCGGGATCGCCCTCCACCAGCGCGTCGCTGTTCAGCCGGACCCGGGGCGCGCCCTCGCGCACGGCGCGGGCGAGATCGCCCCATGCGGCGTAGAGCTCGGCGGCGGCTTCGACCATCCCGGTCGCGCCGCCGTCGGACGGCACGAGATAGGTCGCGAGCTCGCGCGGAAGGACGTAGGTGGCGCCGTGACGGTGGAGCATCCCGAGCGCGACCAGCGCCTCGAGCAGGGTCTCCATCCCCCGCGGGTCGGCGTCCAGGCGCCGCGCCAGATCGGCCGCGACCTGCGGGCGCTTGTGGATCTCGGGGAAGATGCCGAGCGAGTGCGCGGCGAGGAGCGCCGCCGACTGCTGGTAGCCCATCAGGATGTTCTGCAGCTTCGAAAGCGGCGGCTCTTCGGGAATGGGCACGCCGCGGGGCGGCCCCTCGCCGGCGCTCTGCACGCCGGTACGGTACGGCTTGCCCGGGCGGCGCTCCGGACGCGCGGAGGGCGGTCCCTGGAAGCGCTCCCGCTGCTGCGGATAGGGCGTCCGTTCGCGCTGCGATGGGTAGGGGGTCCGTTCGCGCTGCGGCGGATAGGCGGCGCGGTCTCGCGGCGGATAGGGCGCGCCTCCGCGGGTTCCTCCGGCGCGCTCCTTCCCATAGGGCGCGCGGCCGGCGTTCGGCGGCCCGCCCGTGCGATAGGGCGTACGCGGCGGAGCTCCCGGATAGCGCGGCGTTCCCTGGGGCCTCGGGCCGCGCGGCCCGGTGTCGCGCGGGACGTACCGGCCGGTTCCGGCCGGACGCGGTCCCATGGGACGCGTTCCGGGAGGGCGGTTCTTGCGCTCGCGCGCCCGCTCTTCGGCCTGCTGGCGCATGAACTCGAGCTCTTCGGGAGGAATCCGGCTTCCGTACTGCGGGTGCTCGCGCATCACCGGGGCGTCGTCCCGGCCGGGGGGTCGCCCGCGCGGGGGCTTTCCGGGCCGGCTGCCTCGCGGCGCGGGCGGACGCGGAGTGCCGGGCGTGGTGGACGAGGGCGGACGTTCGCGCTTCTTGCGATTGGGCTTCATCATATTGTGGGGATGTTCCTCATCGCGGGAGGCCGCAATCCAGCATGCGTCTCGCGCGTGGTCGAGTGGACGGCTCAGGGCGTGGCGCCCGACACGGCGCTCACGAGCCGTGCGCGCGGGTCACGCCATGCCGAGGGCGCGGCGCGCCAGATCGCTCAGCGCCTTGCCGTCGGCGCGGCCCTGGGCGCGCGCGGTGACTTCCTTCATGACGCGGCCGAGATCCTTGGGCGAGGAGGCGCCCAGCTCGGCGACGACTGCGTCGACCAACGTCTTCGT
>DATJEJ010000133.1:0-9219 GCA_035496795.1 Candidatus Omnitrophota bacterium | reverse complement strand
CGGGTTTGTCGGAAATGTCGTGTTTCGGATGGGCATGATCGAGAACCCGACCCTCTCGCAGATCCAGGCCTCGAGCATGATGAACGTCCTCTCGGACATGGTAGGGATCGCCAGCGCGATTCTGGCGGCCCGCGTCGTGAGCCGGATCGACCTCGGGCAGCAGCAAAGGTGGGAGCGTATCCGCGCGATGGATCCACGCCCGGCGGCGACGTTTTCGCCGCTTCCGACTCCCGTGGGGTGACGGCTCCACGCGTGCGGGGAGCCGCCGGGTGTGCTAGCCTCGCACTCCCATGAGCCACACCATCAAAATCGGCGTCCGCGGCAACCGCCTCGGGATGTCCATCGGCAAGCAGACCGCCGAAGAGCTGCGCCCCCATTTGGGCGGAGCCACGATCGAGTTCGTTCCGATCGCGGACCCGGGCCGGCGCACCACGTCGCCCTGGCCGGGAGGCGCCCTGGAGCACGCCCTCACGCAGGGTGAGGTGCAGATGGTGATCCAGAACGCCAAGGACGCCTCGCCGGCGACCTCGGGCGTCTCGATCGCCGCCGTCACCACGCGCTTCACGCCATTCGACGTGCTCATCGCGCCCGACGACGCCATCCTGGACGAGCTGCCCGAAGGGGCGGCCCTCTCGGCGCACACCGCGCTCCGCCGCGCGCAGCTCCTCAACTACCGGAACGATTTCCGGATCGTGGATTTCGCGGGCAGCCTGGAGGAGCGGATCAAGATGCTCGAGCGCGGCGACGTGGACGGGCTGGTGGTCTCCGCTTCGGCGGTGGAGCACCTGAAGCTCCAGGACCGCGTCACCGAGATCTTCACCACCGCGGTGCTCATCCCCGCGCCGGGGCAGGGCTCCGCCGTGATCCAGGTCCGCTCGAGCGACAAGGACCTGGTCAAGGCGGCCAAGCACCTGAACGACCCCGACGCGCACGCCGAGTTCGACGCCGAGCGCGCGTTTCTCAAGGCGCTGGGCGCCGACGCGCGCGCGCCGGTCGGCGCGCTGGCGCAGAACGACGGCGCGTCGATCCGGCTGGAGGGCGTGGTCGCCGAGAAGGACGGAGCCCGCCTCTTCCGCGACACGGAGACGGGCGAGCCCAAGGAGGCGGCGGAGATCGGCGAGCGGCTCGCGCGCCGGCTCCTGGCCGAGGGCGGCCGCAGCGCGCTGGCCGCCGCCGAGAGCAATTGACATGCTGGACGCCAAGCGCATCCGCAGCGATCGCGACAAGGTCGAGGAGGCGATCCGGTACAAGAAGGTGCCGGTGGATCTTCCCCGCTACCTCGAGCGCGACGAGCGGCGGCGCGAGCTGTTGGTCCGGACCGAGGCCCTGAAGCACCGGAAGAACGAGGCCTCGGAGGAGATCGGCAAGAAGAAGCGCAGCGGCGAGGATGCCGCCACCGCGATCGCGGCGATGAAGGGGGTGAGCGAGGAGAGCAAGGCGCTCGACTCCGAGCTCGCGGAAGTGGACGCCGAGCTGGACCGCCTCTCCAAGTGGATCCCGAACGTCCCGCACGAATCCACGCCCCGTGCCGAGGCGGACGGGAACCAGGTCGTCCGCTCCTGGGGCGAGCCGAAGAAATTCGATTTCGCGCCCAAGCCGCACTGGGAGCTGGCCACCGCGCTCGGTCTCCTCGATTTCGAGCGCGCCGGCAAGATCGCGGGGGCCGGCTTCCTGCTCTTCACGGGGAAGGGCGCCCGGCTGGAGCGCGCGCTGATCAACTTCATGATCGACCTGCACGCCAGGGATCACGGCTACACCGAGGTCTGGCCGCCGCACCTGGTCCGCTCCGACTGCCTGGAATCGACAGGGCAGCTCCCGAAGCTGGCCGAGGACATGTACCGCCTCGCCGACGAGGACCTGTACCTGAACCCGACGGCCGAGGTCCCCGTCACCAACATCTACCGGGAAGAGATCGTGGACGGGGCGAAGCTTCCGATCCGCCTGGTGGGCTACTGCGCGTCGTACCGCCGCGAGGCGGGCTCGTACGGACGCGACACGCGCGGGATGATCCGCGTGCACCAGTTCGACAAGGTCGAGCTGGTGAAGATCGTCCGGCCGGAGACGAGCTACGACGAGCACGAGTCGCTCTGCCGGGACGCCGAGGACGTGCTGCGCGCCCTGGGGTTCGCCTATCGCGTGGTGCTCCTCGCCGCGGGCGATCTCTCGTACGCCGCGGCCAAGTGTTACGACCTCGAGACCTGGGCGCCGGGCGAGGGACGATGGCTGGAGGTCTCCTCCTGCAGCAACTTCGAGGACTTCCAGGCGCGCCGCGCGGGGATCCGCTTCCGCACGGAGGCGGGCAAGGCGGAGCTGGCCCACACGCTGAACGCGTCGGGCCTTGCCCTGCCGCGGACCTTCGCCACGCTGCTCGAGAACGGCCAGACGGCGCGCGGGACGGTCCTCCTTCCCGAGCCGCTGGTTCCCTACATGGGCGGAATGCGCGAGCTGACCCCGGACTAGACGGGCGCGGCCCCGGCGACGAATTGGCGCGCGCGCGCGAAGCCCCGCGGGATTTCAGGCCCTCCTACAAGGTCTATCTCTTCCTCGCCATGGTCGTGCTCAGCATGGCCCTGGTCGCCCACTCCCATTTCGTCATCCGCCGCCTGAACGAGCAGGCGCGGAACCTGAGCGCGGTGCTCGCGCGCTTCATCGCGGTTTCCACGCTGGGCGCCGCGGAGCAGCCGACCCTTCGGCCGATCTTCCTCGAGGTGATCCGGAACATCAATTTTCCGATGGTGCTGACCGACACGAAGGGCGTGCCGCGCGCGTGGAAGGGGATCGGCGTCGATCCGAAAGCGGTCCCCGACTCGGTTCTCGCGGCCGCGGAATCGACCGGCGAGATCCCCCCGGTCGTGAAGCGGATCCAGGAGACGGCGGCGCGTCTCGACCGGGTGAACCGGCCGATCCCCGTGGTGCGGCTCGGAACTCCCGGCGTGCTGGGCTACGTGCACTACGGCGAGCCCGCGCTCGCCGCGCAGCTCCGCTGGATCCCCTACATCGAATTCGGCGGCATCGTGCTGCTGCTCGTCCTGGGATTCGCGGGGTACCGCGGGCTCAAGGCGGGGGAGCAGCGCGCGCTCTGGGCCGCCCTGGCCAAGGAGACCGCGCACCAGCTGGGAACGCCGCTCTCCTCGCTGATGGGATGGGCCTCCGTCCTGCGCGAGGCGGGGCAGGAGGGGCGGATCGATCCCGCGCGGGCGGAGTCGATCGCCGACGAGATGGACCGCGATCTCGACCGCCTGCATCGCGTGGCGAACCGGTTCTCCCAGGTCGGGGCCACGCCGGCGCTGGCCGAAGGGGACCTGACGCGCGCCGTGGCCGAGACCGTGGACTACGTCCGGAGCCGGCTGCCGACGCTGGGCCGCGCGGTCACGATCACCGAGCGCTACGATCCCATCCCGCCCGTCCGTTTCCACCGCGAGCTCTTCACGTGGGTCGTGGAGAATCTCCTGAAGAACGCGCTCGACGCGGCGGACAAGCCGGACGCGACGATCGAGGTGTCGCTCCTGTGGCGGCGCGAAGAGCGGCTGGTGGAGCTGCGGGTGCGCGACAACGGCCGCGGCATGAGCGTGGCCGAGCGGCGGCGCGCGCTGGAGACGGGGTTCACGACCAAGCGGCGCGGCTGGGGATTGGGCCTCGCGCTTGCGAGCCGCGTGGTGCGCGAGTACCATCGGGGACGGATCTCCATCGTGGAGAGCGCGCCCGGCCGGGGAACCACCGTCGCCGTGGCGCTCCCGGTCTCCCTCCATCGGCCAGCCCCCCGCGCATGAGCTCGTCCGAAAAGAAGATCCTCTGGGCCGACGACGAGATCGACCTGTTGAAGCCCCACATCCTGCTGCTGGAGGAGAAGGGCTACAAGGTCACGCCCGTCACGAACGGCGCCGACGCCGTCGCGTGCACCGCGCGCGAGCGCTTCGACGCCGTCCTCCTCGACGAGAACATGCCGGGGCTGGGGGGGCTGGCGACGCTCGAGGCGATCAAGGAGCAGCATCCGGGCCTTCCCATCGTTCTCGTCACGAAGAACGAGGCGGAGTCCTTGATGGACGAGGCGATCGGCCGCCGGATCGACGACTTCCTGCTCAAGCCGATCCGCCCCACGCAGATCTTTCTCGCGCTGAAGCGCATTCTCGAGTCGGACCGGCTTCAGGATTCACGCCGCGCGCGCGACTACGTGGCCGAGCTGGCGCGCCTGCGGGCGGAGTCGGCGGGCGGCCTGGGCTGGCGCGGCTGGGTCGACCTCTACGCGCGGAACGCGCAATGGGACGTGGAGCTGGACGGGGTGGACGACGAGGGCCTGAAGCAGGCCCAGGCCGACCAGCGCCGCGAGCTGAACGTCGAATTCTCCCAGCTGGTCGAGGGCCATTACGAGCGGTGGGCGCGCGGCGAGGACGCGCCGGCGCTCTCGACCGACGTGGTGTCGCGGTGGGTGGCGCCCGCCCTGCGCCAGGGGCGCCGCGTCACGCTGATCGTCATCGACTGCATGCGCCTCGACCAGTGGCTGACGGTCGAGCCCCTGCTTCGCCCCTTCTTCGACATCGCCCTCGACCATCACGTCTCGATCCTGCCCACCGCCACCCCCTATTCGCGGAACGCGATCTTCTCGGGCCTCTTCCCCGAGGAGATCCGCAAGACGCACCTCGAATTCTGGCAGGAGGGGTCGGGAGACGAGCGGAGCAAGAACCGCTACGAGCGCCAGCTCCTCGAGGCCCAGCTCGCGCGGCTCGACTTGAAGACGAAGCCGGCCAAGTACATCAAGGTGTACAACGCCGACGAAGCGAACAACGTGCGGCGGAACATCGCGACGCTGCGCGACTCGCCGCTGGTCGCCATCGTCTTCAACTTCCTCGACATGCTGGCCCACGGGCGGTCGGAGTCGGATCTGCTGAAAGAGCTGGCCCCCGACGAGTCGGCGTTCCGCTCGGTGATGCGCTCGTGGTTCCTCCACTCCGCGCTCTTCGACGCGCTGAAGTGGCTGGCCAAGCAGGACGGCCTGGTGGTCGTGACGACCGACCACTGCGCGGTGCTGAGCCGCCGGTCGGCGCTGGTCTACGGCAACCGGGAGACCTCGACGAACCTCCGGTTCAAGTTCGGAACGAATCTCTCGTGCGAGGCGCGGCAGGCGGTCCACGTGAAGGACCCGGCCCGCTTCCGTCTTCCGGCCGACAGCCCGCACAAGAGCTACATCATCGCGAAGGAGGATTTCTATTTCGTCTATCCGACGCGATTCCACGAATACGAGAACAAGTACCGGGGTTCCTTCCAGCACGGGGGCATCTCCCTCGAGGAGATGATCCTGCCGGTCGCGGTGATGACCCCGCGCGGGTAGCCTCTGATGCCGGTCGAGATCCGATCCCTGCTCCACACCGAGGCCGAGACCCGCGCGTTCGGGCGCCATCTGGGCACGCTGCTCCGTCGCGGCGACTGGATCGCGCTGACCGGCTCCCTCGGCGCTGGGAAGACGACCCTGGTGCAGGGGATCGTGGAGGGGGTCCATCCCGGCATGCGCTCGCGGAGCCCGACCTACGTGCTGGTGGAGGTCTACGGCGAGGGGCCGCGCATCGTGCACGCCGACCTCTATCGAATGGCGGCCGCGGCCGAGATCGAGACCCTGGGCCTCGCCGATCTGGCCGAGGGGGATGCGGTGGTACTGGTGGAGTGGGCGGACAAGGCACTCGACCGGCTGCCCCCCGATCGCCTGGATCTGGAGCTTCGCTATGTTCCCGAGGGGGGGCGGGAGCTCCGGATCCGGCCGCGGGGGACGCGGTGGGAGAACACGGCGCACGAGGGGCTGCTGGACCGCGACCGATGGAGCCATGCGCTTTATCCTGGGAATTGACACCGCCGGGCCGCGCGGCTCGATCGCCGTCGCCGAAGACGGCGCCGCAGGCGATCCGGTCGCGCTTCCCGAGGGAGGGCACTCGAGCGGGCTCGCGCCCGCGATCGAACGGCTCCTCGAGACCCGCGCGATTCGCGTCGCGGACCTGGCAGGCATCGCGGTCTCCGCGGGGCCGGGCTCCTTCACCGGGCTTCGCATCGGGCTCGCGTGGGCGAAGGGCGCTTCGCTGGGCGCCGGGCCTCCGCTCCTCATGATCCCCTCGCACGAGGCCGCGGCCCACGCGCATCGAAGGAGCGCGCCCCGATTCGCGACGCTGACCCAGGGGGAGCGCGGGCACGTGATGGCGGCGCTCTGGGACGGCTGTGTCGAGGAGGGAGACGACCGGGCCCGGCTCCTGTGGGGGCCGGAAGTCGTTCCCGAAGAGGACGTGCTGGACCGATTGCGCGAGCGGGCGGGGGCCGACGCCCCCGTCGCCGCGGCCACGGAAGCGCTGGAGGAGTGGGTGCTCGATCTGGGTGGAACGACGCTGCCGTCCTTGCCGCTCGGCCCCGCGGTCGCGGAGCTGGGCGCGATCGCGCTCGCCGCGGGGGAGATTGCCGATCTCCGCGAGGCGGCGCCGCTCTACGGCCGCGCGCCGAACGCGCGGAAGCCGGGGGCGCGATGACGGCGCTCGCCCGCCGCGGGGAGCCGGTCCGGATCCGGCCGCTCACCGTCGCGCGCCTCGATGAGGTCCTCGCCATCGAGCGGGTCGCCTTCAGCGATCCCTGGTCGCGCGAGATGTTTCGATCCGAATTGATGATCGGCGGGGGCACCTACGCCCGGCTGGCCGAGCGGGACGGAGCGCTGGTCGGCTATCTGTGCGCCGTGCTCGTCGCCGACGAGGCGCACGTCGGAAACCTGGCCGTGGACCCCTCCGAGCGGCGGCAGGGGGTGGCCCAGCTCCTCCTGGACGATCTGGTCGAAGCGGCCCGGAGCCGGGGGGCCCGGAGGGTCACCCTGGAGGTCCGGGAGTCCAATGAAAGTGCCCGTAAGTTCTATTATAAGAACGACTTCATCGATATCGCCATCCGCAAGAACTATTACCGCAACCCCAGCGAGGATGCTATTGTCATGCTACGAACCCTCCCGGAGGGACCCAGCGCATGACGTGGCTTCGCAAGGCCAAGGAAGGGCTCAAAGCTAGAGAACGGCGGCGGGACCTGCCCGACGGGCTCTGGGTCAAGTGCGAGGAATGCGGCGAGATCCTGTACCACAAGGAGCTCGAGCGGAACCTCTGGACGTGCGGCAAGTGCGGCTATCACTTCCGCATCTCCGCCCGCGCCTACGTCAAGATCCTCCTCGACGAGGGCTCCTTCCAGGAGCGCTTCTCCGAAGTCGTCTCCACCGATCCGCTCCGGTTCAAGGATTCCAAGCGCTACATCGACCGGCTGAAGAAGGCGCGGGAGGAGACCGGCCTCACCGAGGCGGTGCTCTGCGGCGACGGGACGATCGAATCGCACTCCTGCGTCATCGCGATCATGGACTTCGCGTTCCTGGGCGGTAGCCTGGCCTCGGCGGCGGGGGAGCGGATCGCACGAAGCATCCTCCTCGCGATCGAGACGCGGCGGCCGCTGATCATTCTCTCCGCCTCGGGCGGGGCGCGGATGTTCGAGGGGATCCTCTCCCTCATGCAGATGGCGAAGACCAACGCGCTCCTGGCCAGGCTCTCCGACGCGCGCATCCCCTATGTCTCGGTCATGACCCACCCGACCACGGGCGGCGTCACCGCCTCCTTCGCTTCGGTGGGCGACGTGATCCTGGCCGAGCCGAAGGCGCTCATCGGCTTTGCCGGCCCGCGCGTGATCAAGCAGACGATCAACCAGGAGCTCCCGGAGGGCTTCCAGCGCTCGGAGTTCCTGATGAAGAAGGGGATGGTCGACCAGATCGTGCACCGGCAGGAGCTGAAGAAGACGCTGGGCTACCTGCTCCGCTTCTTCGCCGCGACGTCGGTGCTGCCGCAGAAGCCGCGGCGGCGGGCCGGGGAATCGCTGGCCCGCTTCCGGGCGGCGTCGGTGGCGGCGCCCGAGCCGATCGGGCTTTCGCCCAGCGACAACGGCCATCCCGGCGTCGCGACGTCGTCCACGCACGCCGTCCCGGGCAACACCAACGCGGCCGAGCGCCCCCCCGCTCCCGAATCCAACCCCGAGCCGACCCCGACCGAGACCGCCTCCCAGGAATGACCCGCACCGTGGGCGCTCCGCTCACGCGGCGCCTCGAAGAGCTCTATCGGTTCGAACGCAGCGGCATGCGGCTCGGCCTCCTCGGCATCGAGCGGCTGCTGGAGCTTGGCGGCCGTCCCGACCGCGCGTTCCCCTCGGTGTTGATCGCGGGCACGAACGGCAAGGGGTCGACCGCGGCCCATCTCGCCTCGATCCTCCGCGCCGCGGGCTTGAAGACCGGCCTCTACACTTCGCCCCACCTGGTGCGGTTCCACGAGCGGATCCGCGTGGACGGCGCCGAGATCTCCGACCTGGGCCTGGAAGAGGCGCTGGAGCGGTGGTGGCCGCGCTTCGAGGAGGAGCGCCCCTCCTTCTTCGAGGCCGCGACGGCGCTGGCCTTCGACCACTTCGCGCGCGAATCGGTGGACATGGCGGTCGTGGAAGTCGGGCTGGGCGGGCGCCTGGACGCGACCAACGTCCTCGTTCCCAAGGCCTCCGTCATCACCACCATCTCGACCGATCATGCCGAGATCCTGGGGCCCACGCTCAGGCGGATCGCGGCGGAGAAGGCGGGGATCATCAAGCCCGGCGGCACGCTGGTGCTGGGGGTCCGCCGCGCCGAGCCGCGCTCTGAGATCCTCGAGGCCGCCGTTCGGCAGGGAGCGCGCGTCCTCCTGATGGGGCGGGACGGGCGCTACGCGGCGCGCGGCCTGACCCGCGCCGGCACCGACGTGTGGATCAAGACCCCCTCGTACGCGGGCACCGCGCGCACGCCGCTTCTGGGCTTCCACCAGGCGCGGAACGCGGCGCTCGCCGCCCTCGCGGCCGAAGTGGCGCTGGAGGGGCGGCCCGCTCCGGCGATCGCCCGATCCATCGTCGAGGGGATCGCCGCGACGCGCTGGCCCGTCCGGGCCGAGGTCCTGGGCGAGGATCCGCCCGTGCTCGCGGACGTGGCCCACAACGCGGAGGGGGCCCGCGCCCTGGCCGAGACGGTCGCGGCACTCTTTCCGGGACGGAAGGTGGCGGTGGTCGCCGCGTTCTCGCGCGACAAGGCGCACGAGGCGATCCTGGCCACCCTCGCGCGCTTCGCGAGTCGGTTCACGCTGACCGAATTCGGCGGCGAGCGCGCGACGCCGGCGTCGACGCTGGCCCGCGTCGTCCCCGCCGGCCACCTGACATGCGAGG
>DATJEJ010000132.1:0-10400 GCA_035496795.1 Candidatus Omnitrophota bacterium | reverse complement strand
GACCTCGCCCCCGCGGCGCGAGAAGCAGCCGGTCAGGAGCAGGCAGCCGGCAGCCAGGAACAGAGCCTTTCTTCCGAGCACGTTCACCCCCAACCCGATGACATTGCGGCGGCAATCAGACTGCGGAGACCCTCATCCTGTATCGGCAGTTTGGGCCTAGAGGAACAGCGATTTCGCGGCTAGGGCTCAGGCCGGAACTGACTTTATTGCAGCGTGTTGCGGGGTACGTTTCGAGTGTTCTCGGGGGTTACTTGCCGGACCGCCACATCCCCCACAGGACCGACACTCCGAAGGCGAGCGAGAAGAGGAGCGCGATCCGGAACAGCCAGTCCACGACCGGCTCGAGGGCGGGGACCATGCGGATCCCGGCCGCCAGGCCCAGCGCCACGATCGAGGCCGCGAGCAGCATGGCGAGCACCAGCCGGTTGGTCATCTTCTGGAATTCGCGCGTCGCGCTCTCCAGCCCTCGATGGTCCACCTTGATCGCGATCTCGCCGCGCTCGAAGCGGCCCAGAAGCCTGGCGGCGCGGCGCGGGAAGTCGGCGCCCAGCTCGGCGGCCTCGACGGCCGCCAACCCGGCGCGGCGGGCCAGCGCGGCGGGGGAGTAGCGGCGCCGCGCCAGCTTCTTGATCACCGGCGTCGCGAACTCCAGGTAGCGAAAATCGGGATCCAGCGACAGCCCCAGCCCCTCCGCCATGTTGATCACGCGCAGGAGCTGCGCCAGCTCGCTCGGAAGCTGGAGCTTGTGGCGGAAGGCGATCGAGAAGAGCTCGTCGGTCACGGTCGCGGCGCTCAGGTCGCGAATGGAAGAGGAGCCGTAGCGGTTGACCAGCCTCGCCAGGTCGCGCTCGAACGAGACGCGATCGGCACGGGCGCCGGCCACCCCCAGCGCATACAGCTCCTCCGCCAGCGCTTCGGCGTCCTCGCGCACGCCCGCGAGCATCGCGGCCATGAGATGGCGCTGCGTCGGCTCGCTGAGCCGCCCGACCATGCCGAAGTCCACGACCGCCAGCGTGCCGCTCTGCTGCACGAAGAAGTTGCCGGGGTGGGGATCGGCGTGGAAGAAGCCCAGCTCGAACACCTGGCGCAGGAAGAGCCGCACCGCGGTCTCGGCCAACGCCCTCCGCGAGATGCCGAGCCGGTCCAGCCGCGCGGCGTCGGTGAACTTGATGCCGCCCACCCGCTCCATCGTGAGCACGCGGGTCGTCGTCAGCTCGTCGTAGACGCGCGGGATCCAGACCCGGCGGTCGTTGCCGAAGGCGATCCGCATCCGAGTCGCGTTCTGCCCTTCGCGAACGTAGTCCAGCTCGTCGCGAAGCGTGGACGCGAACTCCGCCATCAGCGGGCGCAGCTCGTAGTCGTGCCCGATCGGAGTGTGGACCTGCACCCAGTCCACGGCCTGGCGCAGGATCTGGAGGTCCTGATCCACCTGCTCGACGACGCCAGGCCGGCGCACCTTGATCACGACCGCGGTTCCGTCGCAGAGCAGCGCCTCGTGCACCTGGCCGATCGACGCCGAAGCCAGCGGCCGCTGCTCGATCCAGGCGAAGGAGCCGAGCTTGGGCCCGGGCAGGTCCTCCATGAGGATGCGGCGGATCTCCTCGAAGGGCACCGGCGGCGCCGAATCCTGGAGCTTGGACAGCTCGGCGATCACGTCGGGAGGGAGGAGATCAGCGCGGGTGCTCAGCATCTGGCCGAGCTTGATGAACGTGACCCCCAGCTCGCCGAAGGCGACGCGCAGCCGCTCGGCCTGCGAGCGCACCTCGCCGTTCTTGCCGTCCTTGCCGAAGCGGGGAAGGAAGCGACGGAGCCCCGTGGCCTCGGCGATCGACTCGAGACCGTTCGCGCCGAGGACGCGCGCGATGTGGCGCGTGCGCCGCAGCGCGGCGCGCGCCGAAGCCCGCCGTCGAGACAGAAGGCCGATCATGACAGGGCACTCCTCCAGTGGGGGACGCCAACCCTGTTACGGGCACGTTCTGTGCCATTCCACCAGAAGGGCTTCGAGCGCCTCGAAGACCGCCAAGGGGGTGTGAAGTCGTGATGAATGGCCTGGGCAAGCAGTTCGGTCCGGGAGCGAGCGGGAGCGCGCCGGGGGGGAGCGCGTTCCCGGCCTGCCACGATGGCAGCCGCGCTGACGCGATGGCAGACACGCGTCGTCGGCGTCGCCGCTCGCTCGCCGGGTCCGCTGTGGCCAGGGCGGCCGGCGCGCTGGCGAGTCTTCTCTACACCGCGCTCGACCGCCTGGCCCAGGCCGCCCTGAACGCCCATTTCCGGCGCGTGCGCGTGGCCCATCGCGAGCGGTTTCCCGGGAGCGGTCCCGCGCTCCTGGTCGCCAATCATCCTTCCGCCTGGGCCGACGCCGTGGTGCTGCTCGGCGCGTTCGGGCGGAAGCTCCACTTCCTGGTCCAGGGGAGCCAGTTCCGTCCCTGGCCCCGGGGGATGCTGCTCCGTCTCTTCGGCGCGCTGCCGGTCTATGCGCGCGACGCCCATCCCCGGTCCGCGGCCCGGAACGCCGAGACGTTCCGCCGCTGCGAAGACCTCTTCGACCGCGGCGAGGTCGTGGCGGTGTTTCCGGAGGGGATCAGCGAGACCGACCGGCGTTTGATGCCGCTCCGAACCGGCGCCGCGCGGCTCGCGATCGCCTATGCGGGGCGGCCGGGCGCGCGTCCGCTCACCCTCTCGGCGGTCGGGCTCCACTACTCCGATCGGGTGGCGTTCCGGAGCGACGTCTCGGTGAACGTGAGTGAGCCGATCGACGTCTACGACCTGGTGGAGTCCTGGGATCCGGAGGTGGCCGCGGTCCGGCTCACCGATCGGATCGGCGCCGAGATCCGGATGCTGGCGCTGGGGGCGGTGCGCCCTCGGCAGGCGGCGGTCCTCTCCGCGCTCGAGCCGATCGCCGAGCGGATGGCCGAGGGGCTGGAGATCGACGGCCCCTCCGAAGTGCTCGGTCGCGCCCTCGAGGACCTGGAGCGCGAGGACCCGGATACGTTCCGCCGGCTGGAGCGCCGGGCGCTGGCGCAAGACCGGACCCGGCGGGCGCTTCGCGTCTCCGATCGCGCGCTCTCGATGCGGCGTCCGAGCCGCTCGCCCGCGCGCGCGGCGCTCTCCGCCGCGGCTACCGCCCTGGGGGCGCTCCCCGCCGCCGTCGGCGCGGTGATCCATGCGCTTCCCGCGGCGCTCACCGACCTGGCCACGCGGCGGATCGCCACCACGCCGGCCCAGGTCGCGTTCGTGCGGATCGCGGCGGGCGCGATCTTCTTCCTCGCGTGGTACGTCGCCCTGGGTTGGGTCCTTCTCTTCCGCCTGGGCGTCGGTCCCGAGATGACGGCGGGGGTGCTCGCGGTGTGCGGTCTTCTCGGCGCCTGCGCGCTCGCCTACACGCCTCGCGCGCGCGAGGGGCTGGAGCGGTGGCGTCTGGGATGGATCGCGCTTCGCCACTGGAGCCTTGTCTGCCGCGCGCACGGCGAGGAAGAATGGCTCGAGCGCCGCGTCGCGGCACTCCTGGAATACGGCCTGGAGGTCGCGGATGTCGATCCTGCATACACGACGGTTCTCGAGCTGGGCGCGCGGCCATCTCCTCTGCAGCGTTGACGAGGCGCCGGACCGCTTCGCGATCACCTTCGACGACGGACCCAATCCCAACGCCACCGATGCCGTTCTGGACGTGCTCGCGCGCCACGATGCGCGCGCCACCTTCTTCATGCTGGGGGGGCACGTGCGCCGACGCCCCGCGCTGGCCCGGCGCGTCGTTGCGGCCGGCCACGAGGCCGCGGTCCACGGCGACACGCACTGGCCGATGCCGCTCCTCCTTCCGGGAGCGATGCGGGGACAGGTCCGCCGCTGCGCCGCCTCGATCGAGGACGCGACCGGGACGTCCCCCCGCTTCTACCGCCCCCCGTTTGGGCTCATGACCCCGGGCCAGGCCCGCTTCATCCGGGGGCTGGGGTTCGAGCCGGTGCTGGGGGACGTCTATCCCGAAGACCCGCACCGCCCCGGGGCCGGCCGGATCGCGACGCGGGTGCTTCGCCGGCTCTCGGGGGGCTCGATCCTGATCCTCCATGACGGAAGCCCCTTCGGGGCGGCCGACCGGAGCCAGACGGTCGAGGCGCTGGGGGTGATCCTGGGGGAGATGAGGCGTCGGGGGCTCCGGGGGGTCACCGTGGCGGAGCTGGTGGGGGCCCGAAAAAATTTCTGAATCGCCGCTTTTTGGGCCTCCCCAAGCCCCTGGGGTTCGGGTCTATACTTGGTCCATGTCCGCCGCAATCCGGGTTCTGGCCGTGAGCGCGCTGGTGGTGGGTCTTTGCCCGGCGTTGGCATTCGCCTGCAAGGACGAGGCTACAGCCAAGGCCGAGGCTTCCGCGAAGACGGTCAAGGTCGAAGCGACCTGCAAGGTCACGTCCGGCTGCACCGTCGTCAAGATCAAGACGTCCTGCTCGGACAAGACGGTGACCGCCGTCGCCGACGACACGAAGTGCACGCTCAAGGTGATGAACACCCAGGGCGCGCACCATGCGTGGGAGCCGGGACACCTGATCGAGCCCGACTCGATGAAGCTGGGTCCCGGCGACGAGCTCAATGCACCGAACGCCGAGCAGTGGGTCCGCATCTCCAGCCGCGGCGGCTCGGTTCAGCTCCACCGCGGCCCCTGGGGCAAAAAGACGGAGGGCCGCACGTGGATGAACGTGTACGGCCCCTACCGCGTCTTCCTGCAGTCGCAGCTTCCCTAGATCACATCACCAGGGTTCCCGTTCGCAAGAGATAGGCGAGCCGCGCCCGCTGCTCGGGATGCAGCAGGGCGTGCAGCCGCTCGATCGATTCCACCACCTTCCGCTGGACGAGGTCGGCGCTCTTCGTGCGGAGCGCCGCGGCTTCGTCCGCCTTGGCGCGATCGAACGCATCGCCCTCGGAGGCCTCGGCCAGCAGGCTCACCGCGCGGCGATCGTCCACTTCGGCCTGGGCGCGCTCGATCTTCAGCTGATCGAGGATCGCCGCGACCTGCTTCATCTGCGCGTCGTCCAGCTGGAGCTTCCAGGCCAGGAAGCGCAGCGGACGGCGGACGCCGAGGCCGGGCGCGTGTCCGAAGCCGGGGTAGTGGTGGTGGGAGAAGTCGGACCAGGGTTGGCTCGCGCCCCAGCGGGGACCGCAGTGGGCGCGCGCCGCATGAACGGCGGGACGGCACATAGGATTTTCCTCCACGCGCCGGGGCCGTGCTCTCCGAAGTCTCGGGAGGGCTCCCGGCGGGTCGTCACGACGCGGGCACCATGCCTCGCGTCGGAAGAATCATAGCACGGCTAACCGACGGGCTTTTGCCTCGCGTCGCGAGCGCGCCGCTCGGCGTCGCCGCGCACCAGGCCCAGCACCTGCTGGCGGATCAGGAGAATCCCCGGAGACATCGTGGCCCAGTACTTCCGGAATCGCTTGCGCGCCGTCGCGTCGGTGGTGGCCACGCGCGTCTGCGTGCGGAAGAGCGACCGCTCCTCGCCGGCCGGATCCACCTCCAGCGTCCAGACGATCTTGGCCCAGCCCGGTCTTTGAAAGGCCGCGAATTGCGCCGGCGGGAGGGGATGGAACTTCACCGTGGATTCCCAGGGCCGCGTCACGGCGCCGAAGACCATGGCGCGCCCCGGCACCTCGGCCAGAAGCCCCCAGCCCATGCCGCGCACCTGATCCAGGAACGGCCGGCGGGCCAGCTCGCGCCCCTGGCTCTTGAGGAGGATCTTCCGCGATTCGAAGATGGCGCGCACGAGCGGGGAGCGCTGGAGGTCGACGTCGCGCGCGGCGGCGTAGGTGACCGGTGCGGGTGCTTTGACCTTGGTCTCGTGCCGTTCCGAGACGTCGTACCGCGGGAGGAACCGGTCCATCGAGACGACGGCGCGGGCCGGCGGCGCCTGGTCCCGGACGCGGCCGAACCGGGTCCAGGCGGCGCCCACGTACACGGCATAGCCCAGCGCGCCCACGCCCGCCGCGATGACGAGCGCGAGGAGAATCCGGCGCAGGACCCTCACGCCGCACCCGCCAGCTTCTCGGCGCGCCGGTGGCGATAGACCGAGGCGAATTCCGCGCCGACCAGGAGGATCGACGAGCAGACGTACACCCAGAGCATGAATCCGAGGATACCCCCGAGCGCGCCGAACAGGGACGAGCGGCTGGCGATGATCGCGACGTAGAGTCCGAACAGGTACTTCGAGACCTCGAACAGAAAGGTCGCGACCATGGCGGCGGGGAGGACGTCGCGCATGCGGTGGGCCACGTTCGGCACGAACCAGTAGACGAAGAAGAACCCCGCGAAGCTGAGGAGCGCGGGCATGCTCCACTGGACGGTGGCCCAGACCAGGTCCGGCCCCGACGGCAGGCCGCCGGCCGGGATCTGCCGCTCGCCCAGGAGCACGTGCAGGCCCGCCGTGCTCGCCGCGGAGACCACGAGCAGCCCCCAGATCCCGGCCCCGGTCAGGAAATCGCGCACCCGCACCCGCACGAAGCCGCGGCGGGAGCGGACCCCCCAGGCGCGATTCAGACCCCAGCGCGTCGCGCTGATCATCCCGAGCGAGGACCAGGCGAGCCCCAGGGCGCCCAGGACCGAGATCCCGCCGCTCGCTTTTCGGATCGACTCGACCGACTGAAGTAGAAAGACGCGGTTCTGCGAGGAGCCGACGGGCAGGAGCTCCAGCATGTGCCCGAGAAGGTGCGCCTGCTCGTGGGGGTCGCGAATCGTCCAGCCGATCGAGAGAACCAGAAGGGCAGCCGAAGGCACCGCCGAAAAGAGCACGAAGAAGGCGATGGAGGCGGCGTTTCGAGCGCCCTCGTGCTCCTGGAAGCGGAGGTAGGTCCGGCGCAGATTTCGAACCAGCATCACCATGGTCGGGAGAACCCCTGGATCGTCACGAGTCACACGAAGACGAGAAGGATGAGACCTTGCGGCCAATGCTACCCTCGTATACCATATGACGTAATGGCAGTGTCCAAACGACCCCAGCGCAAGACCATCGCCAAGTCCAAGACCAAGAGGCGGATAGCCACGGCTGCGCCCGTCAAGAAGGCCCAGTCGATGCGCCGCGTGCGCATCATTCTCGCGGACGATTATCCGATGGACCGGGCCGGAATGGTCTCCATTCTGCGCTCCCAACCCGATTTCGAGATCGTGGGGGAGGCCTCGTCGGTTCGCGAGGCCGGCGCCATGTGCCGCGAGATGAATCCCTCCGTGCTCATCCTTGCCATGCGCCTCCAGGCGACCGAGGGACGCACTCCGATCGCCTCGGTCCATACGGTGTCTCCCGAGACGCCGGTGCTCGCCATCGCCGAGCGGGCCGAAGGGCATTGCCTGGTGCTCAATCCGCCGGGCTCCAGGCGCACCGATACCGCACAGCTCCCCGTCACCTGCACCCAGGGCACCGATTGCCTGCAGCTCGCGGTGGCCGAGGGCGCGACCGGCACCATTCGGCGCAGCGCCACTCCCGACGAGCTCTTCCGCGCCGTGCGCACGGTGGCCTCGGGGAACGCCTGGTACGAGGCGGGCACCGCGACCGCGATCATGCGCCACGCCCTGGCCGGCAACGGTTCCGCGGGCAGCACCCCCGCGCCCCTCTCGGGACGCGAGCTGGAAGTGGCGGAGCTGATCGCCGCCGGCCGCTCCAATAAGGAAATCGGCTCCATCCTCAACATCAGCGCGCCGACCGTGAAGAAGCACGTCGGCCGGATCCTCGAGAAGCTCGGGCTTCAAGACCGGCTCCAGGTAGGCCTGTACGTGGCGCGCAACCCGCTCGTTCTCCAACCCCTCGATTCCAGGCGGCGCTGAGCCGCTTTACTGCTACCTAGGTACCACTCCGAGTGCGCCCGTGAGCGCGTAGACTGCGCCGCGCCGCACGACGATGATAGGAGTGGTCAGACCAGACGTGGTGGTTTCCACAGGGAGGGTTCAATGAAACGACTCGGTACGACGCTCGCAGGGGCGATGTGCGCCGGCGTGCTGGCACTTGGCTTCTGGGGAATCGCGAGTGCGGAGGAAACCGCCGCGGCCGCAACCCCGGCTGCCGCCGCTCCGGCGGCCCATCAGTACGTGGGCGCCAAGAAGTGCAAGATGTGCCACAACGCCGAGAAGGGCGGGGCGCAGTTCACGAAGTGGACGGAGTCCAAGCACGCCAAGGCGCTCGAGACGCTCGGGAGCGAGGAAGCCAAGAAGATCGCGGCCGAGAAGAAGATCGCGGATCCCGCCACCTCCGCCGAGTGCCTCTCCTGCCACCAGACGGGCTATGGCGTGGCGGCCGACCATCTCGCGGCTTCCTTCGTGGCCGAGGGCGTTACCTGCGAGTCCTGCCACGGCGCCGGCGCGGACTACATCAAGATGAAGACGATGGCGGGAATCCGGGACAAGTCGCTCAAGGCCGAGGACGACGGCCTGGTGATGCCGACCAAGGAGACCTGCGAGAAGTGCCACAACGACAAGAGCCCGACCTTCAAGTCGTTCGACTTCGCCGAGTACAGCAAGAAGATCGAGCACAAGATTCCGGAAGGCTACAAACGGGGCGGTGCGACGGAAGAGGCCAAGTAGCCGGCTGAGTTCACGAGCACCCACCATATGACGAGCGCGCGGCGCCCAAGGCAGCGTCCCTGGGCGCCGCGCTGTATCTGCTTCCGAGTCTCGATGGCGCGGGCGGCCGCGCTGTCGCTGATCGCCGTCGTCGCCGTCGCCGTCGTCGCGGCCCTCCTGGCCGTGGCCCCGGCCGGCGCGGCCGCCCCCGCCCGCATCCCCGACTCCGTCTGCATCGAATGCCATACCGGCGCCAACCTGGACAGCGCCGTCGTCCGGGGGCGGAAGGTCAAGCTCGATATCGACCGCGCCGTCCTCCAGCACTCGGCGCACGCCGGCGTGGCCTGCACGCAGTGCCATGCCGGGATCAACCCCGAAGAGCAGCCGCATCGCGCGCACGCCGTGCCGGTCGACTGCCGCCGCTGCCACATGAACGCCGACTCCGCGCACGTCTTCCACGCGAAGACGACGTTCGCGAAGGCGGCGGGCTCCGTCGGCTCCTGCCAGGGATGCCACGGCGATCACGACGTTCCGAAGACGGGAGCGGCGACGACGCCGGCCGGCGCGCGGTCGCTGGATGTCGCGTGCGCGCGCTGCCATCGCGAGGAAGTCGCGCACTTCGAGAACTCCGCCCACGGCCGCGCCGCGGCGCGCGGCGAGCGCGCGGCGCCCACGTGCCTCTCCTGCCACCGCCTTCCGGTCACCGCGGCGCGCGTTCACGACCAGCGCGACGCGCGGCTCAAGCTGGCGCAGGAGCAGCTGTGCCTCCACTGCCACCTGGACGATCCCGCCGTGCGCTCGCGCGTCGGGCCGCAGACGGGGTTCATCCGGGCCTACGAGACCAGCATCCACGGGCAGGAGCTGCGGCGCGGCAACGCGAAGGCGGCGACCTGCATCGACTGCCACGGCAGCCACGAGATGGCGCGCGGCTTCGAGCCGTCCGCGAGGACGGAGAAGTTCCACATCCCGGACACCTGCGGCCGCTGCCACGACAAGATCGCGGCGACCTACAAGACGAGCGTGCACGGCCAGGGGATCGCCAAGGGCAACCCCGACACGCCGGTCTGCACCGACTGCCACGGGGAGCACACGATCAAGAAGGCCGACGCTCCGGAGTCGCCGGTCGCGCCGGAGAACGTCTCGGCCGAGGTCTGCTCGCCCTGCCACTCGTCGGTGCGGCTGGCGACCAAGTACGGCATCAAGAGCGACCGCTTCCAGACCTTCTCCGATTCGTTCCATGGGCTCGCGATCCGCGGCGGGCAGGTCTCCGCGGCGAACTGCGCTTCCTGCCACGGCGCGCACGACATCCTTCCCTCCAGCGACCCGCGCAGCCGGATCAGCCCCGCGCGGCTCGCGGTCACGTGTGGCAAGTGCCATTCGGGCGCCACCGCGGCCTTCGCGCGCGGCAAGGTGCATCTGGAGATCACCCGGGCGAAGGAGCCGCTCCTCTACTGGATCGGGCTCATCTACACGATCCTGATCGTCGGGGTCGTGGGCGGGATGTTCCTGCACAACGCCGTCGACTTCTTCCGGAAGGCGCAGCACAAGCTGCGCGTGCGGCGGGGCCTGGCGGCGGCGCACGAGCCGGAGAGCAGGGCGCTCTACGTGCGCATGACGGGGAGCGAGCGGGCCCAGCACGCGACCCTGCTCTCGAGCTTCACCGTCCTCGTGCTGACCGGCTTCATGCTGCGCTATCCCGAATCGTGGCCCGTGGAGCAGCTGCGCCACATCTGGCACAACCTGTTCGAGGCCCGGAGCGTCATCCATCGCGTCGCCGGGGTGGCGATGGTGGCGGCCTCGCTCTTCCACGTGGTCTACCTGGGGTTCACCAAGCGCGGCCGGGAGTTCTTCCGCGACATGCTGCCGCGCCCGT
>DATJEJ010000131.1:0-13717 GCA_035496795.1 Candidatus Omnitrophota bacterium | reverse complement strand
CATCTGAAGAACATCCTCGAGTTCCGCCAGCATTACCCCGGTACCCGCGAGATCGTGCTCCGGAACAACTACCGAAGCACGCGCGAGATCCTGACGGTCGCGCGGCGGCTGATCCTCATGAACCGGGAGCGACTGGAGGTGCGCTACGGGATCACGAAGGAGCTGACCGCCCACAGCCGCGGCGTCGCACCGCAATGCCGCGAGTTCGCGACCGAGTCGGAGGAGGCGCGATGGGTGGCCGACGCGATCGAGCGCGGCGTGGCCGACGGAAGGCGGAGCTGGCGCGACCACGCGATCCTCGTCCGCACGAACGAGCACGCCGAGCCCTTCCTGCGCGCCCTGGACGAGCGCGGGATCAGCTACTGGTTCTCGGGGAGTCGCGGCCTGTTCCAGCGCCCCGAGGTGAAGCAGCTCGTCGCCCTCCTCCAGTCCCTCTACCAGGACTCGCGCCCCGAGCATCTCTATCTCCTCGCTTCGGAGGGGTACGGCGTGCCCGACGAGGACCTGGGGCGGTTGATGGCTCTCCTGAAGGACACGCCGGGGACTCTCCGGGGGCTCTTCCGGATCGCGGCGCGAGGCGGCGTGCCGGACGTATCCGAGGCGGGGGCGGCCCGGATCGGCGAGCTCCTCGGCGATCTGGACGAGCTGGAGCACTACGCGAAGGGGCGGCGCACGGGCGAGGTGCTCTACCGCTATCTCGACCGGCGGGGCGTGCTGCGGGACCTCATGGCCTCGCGCTCGTACGAGGACGAGGGGCGGGCGCGAAATCTGGTGAAGTTCTTCCACATCATCCGGTCGTTCGAGAAGGTCGCGCTGGCCGACCGCGTCGCTCTCTTCCTGCGCCACCTGGAGGCGATCCAGCAGTACGGCGAAGACCCCGCGGTGGCCGATCTGGACGCGGCTTCGAACGTGGTCCAGGTGATGACGATCCACAAGGCGAAGGGGCTGGAGTTCCCGGTCGTGTTCCTGGTGCAGGCCGCGACCGACCGGTTCCCGACGAAGTATCGGAGCCGCTCGCCCGAGCTGCCCGCCGAACGGGATGAGCCCGGCTCCACGGAACGCGCCGAGATCAGCCGCGCCGCACAGCATCGGGAAGAAGAGCGGCGGCTCTGCTACGTGGCCTTCACCCGCGCGCGGGAAGAGCTGATCGCGACCTACGCGCGCGACTATGGGACGCCGTCGGAGCGGACGCGCAGCCTGTTCCTCTCGGAAGCGTTCGACCTGGGAAAGCCGGTCTCGGCCAGGACGCGCCGCCGCGCGGTCGAGATGCTGGAGGAGCACCGCGAGCGCGAGGCGCCGCAGGAAGCGCCGCCGGAGCCCTCCGGCGCGCCGCTTTCGCTCTCCTTCCGCCGGCTCGACGACTACGCGGCCTGTCCGCTCCGCTACCGCTTCCTCCACGTGCTCGGGGTCGGCGCCATCCTGCCCCCCGATCCGCGCGTGAACTTCGGCCAGGCGGTGCATCGCGCCGCGGCCTTCGCGCTCGCGCGCCGGATGGCGGGCGCGCCGCCCTCGTTGGAGGAGACGCTCGAGATGTTTCGCGCCTCGTGGCGGAGCGCCGGGCACCTCTCGCCCGAGCACGAGGCGGCGCGTTTCCAGCAGGGCGTCGACGCCCTGCGCGGTTTCCACGAGCGGGAGATCGAGGCGGGGCCGATGCCGGCCGCGGTGGAGCGGCCGTTCCGGATCGGCCTCGACGACGTCCTCCTGACGGGACGGATCGATCGCGTGGACGAAGGCGCGGAAGGGACGGCGCTCGTGGACTACAAGACGGCGGAGGTGGATGACGAAGAGCGGGCCGATCAGCGCGCGAAGGAGGATCTCCAGTTATCGGTGTACGCGCTGGCCTGGCGGGAAATGACCGGGCGGATGCCCGATCGCGTGGAGCTTCGGTTCGTCACGGCCGGAACGTCGGGTCAGGCGACGATGACGGACGCGCGGATCGAGAAAACGCGGGAGACGATCGCCGCCGTCGCGGCCTCGATCCGCGCGGGAGAATTCCAGGCGCGCCCCAGCGAGTACGCCTGCCGGCGCTGCGCCTGCCGGCCCATCTGCACGGAATCGGCGGTGTGAGCGCCGGCGCGGCCGCGCGCCATCCATGGCGCGGCGGCCCGGACCGCTCTCTAGACGAGAACCTTGTCCAGCGCCGACGTGATCTGCTGCTTCGGAACGGCGCCCACGATCGCGCCCGCGACTTTTCCGTCCTTGAAGATGTAGAGGCTGGGAATGCTGCGGATCTGGAACTGGACCGCGATGCGCTGATTCTGGTCCACGTCCACCTTCGCGAACTTGACCTTGCCCTGATACTGGCGGGCGACTTCCTCGACGACCGGAGCCACCATGCGGCAGGGGCCGCACCATTCGGCCCAGAAATCGACCAGGACCGGGATGCTGGATTTCAGCACTTCGCTCTCGAACGTGCTGTCGGTAACCTGCGTAACGGTGTCGGCCATTCGGATCCTGCTCCTTCGAAATGCTTGATTGCGTTGTGGTTACGGGAACCTTTCGCGTCGGTGCCCGATCGTAACCGTTTAGACGCCAAGCTTCAAGCCGGGATTCCGGCGCGCGTTGACACCGCCGCGGCCGCTCCCCTAGACTCGGCCGCCACCAGCCTTCCCGCAACGCCACCGGGAGAATCCTTGATCCAGGTCTCCGAGCTTTCGAAGACGTTTCACGACCGGAAGAAGGGCGACATCCCCGCCGTGCGCGCCGTTTCCTTCACGGCCCGCCCCGGACAGGTCTTCGGCCTCCTCGGCCGAAACGGCGCCGGCAAGACCACCACGCTGCGCATGCTCGCGACGATCCTCGTTCCGACGAGCGGCACCGCCACGGTGGCTGGCTTCGACATCGTGCAGAAGCCCGCGGAGGTGCGGCGCCGGATCGGCTATCTCTCCGGCGACACCAAGCTCTACGACCGGCTGACCGGGAAGGAGCTGCTCCAGTACTTCGGCGCGCTCGCCGGCATGACGAAGGGCGCGATCGCCGCCCGCATGACCGAGCTGACCGAGCCCTTCGGGCTGGCCGATCTCCTCGACGTGCGCATCGGGCGCATGTCCACCGGCATGAAGCAGCGCGTCTCGATCGCGCGCGTCGTGTTCCACGATCCCGAGGTGCTGATCTTCGACGAGCCCACGGCGGGACTCGACGTGATCGGCGCGAGGAACGTGCTGCGCCTGATCCAGGATCTCAAAGGGAAGGGACGGACGGTGATCTTCTCGACGCACATCATGACCGAGGCGGAGCGGATCTGCGACGAGATCGGGATCATCGAGGAGGGCCGGCTCCTCACCGACGGGTCGCTGGAGAGCGTGCGGAGCCGTTCCGCGACCCGGTCGCTCGAGGACGTGTTCGTGGACGTGGTCGGCGCGACCGCCGCCGCGGAGAGCCGGCGGTGACCTCCAAGACGCTCGCCGTCTACCGCAAGGAGATCATCGACGCGCTGCGCGACGGCCGCTCGCTCTTTGCCATCTTCGTGTTCCCGTTCATCCTCTATCCCGCGATGATGGGCTTCATGTCCTGGATCCAGAACAAGAACACCGAGGATGCGCGGGCGCTCTCGCTCCGGATCGGCATGGTGGGCGAGGCGCAGATCCCCGGGCTGGCCGATTCGCTCCGCGCCGTGCGGGGCGTGGAAGCGGTCTCGCTTCCCGCGGCTCCCGCCCGGCTGGAGAGCGCGAACGTGGACGCGGTGCTCGAGGTGCCGGAGGGGATCGCGGCGCGGGTGGCCGCCGGCGACAGCGCCAAGGTCCAGCTCGTCTACAAGGAGTCGGAGAACCGCTCGTCGCAGGCGGCGGAGCGGCTCGAGCCGGTCCTGGACCAGGTGCGCCGGGCGCTCACCGTGGACTGGGCGCGATCGCTCGGCGCCAACGCACAGGCGCCGCCGGCCTTCACGGTGGAGAAGCGCGACATCTCCTCCAAGGACGAGATGGGGCGCTTCTTCGCGGCACTCCTGATCCCGTATCTCCTCGTCTTCCTGGTCGCGGCCGGCTCCATGCACATGGCCGTGGACGCGACGACCGGCGAGAAGGAGCGGAGCACGCTGGAGACCATCCTCGCGACCGCGGCGACGCGGGGCGAGCTGGTGCTGGGCAAGACGATGGCGGTGCTGACGGCGTCCCTGACCGGCGCGCTCACCGGAATCACCGGGCTCTTCCTCACCTTCAACGTGATCGCGCCGCTCATTCCGGGCGCGGAGCGCCAGTCGATGCAGTTCGTGGTCGGGCCAGACAAGGCGGTGCTTCTCCTCCTCACCATGATCCCGGCCGCGATCTTCATCTCGGCGACGCTCGTGGCGATCGGCTGCTTCGCCCGGGGCATGCGCGAGGGGCAGGCCTACGCGTCCTATTTCTACATGGCGACCATCTTCCTGGGACTGGGAAGCTTCGGGCAGCAGAGCCCGCCGCCGTCCCGCTTCTTCATACCGGTCCTCAACACCGCGCTCCTCCAGCGCGAGATCCTCACCGACACCGTGAACTCGCTGCACGCGCTCACGGCGGTCGGAACGAGCTGCGCGCTGGCGGCGATCATGCTGGTCGTCGCCGTGCGGCTCTTCTCCAACGAGAGCGTGCTGTTCCGCACCTAGACCGCCGCCGCACCGCCGCGTGACGGCGCGCACGGGAGAACCACCGTGAAGCGCGACATCGATCTCTTGCTGCGCGAGCGCGGCCTGGCGGCCGCGGTCGTCCTGAAGGGCGAGTTCCCCAATCCCACGTTCCGCTACGTCGCCGGCCCGCCCGCGGCGCACATGACCACCGGCATGATCGTCTGCCGCGCGGGCGCGACCCCGTTCCTCCTGCACGGAGGCATGGAGCGCGACGCCGCGGTGGAAACCGGCTTCGAGCGCGCCGAGTACGGCGACTTCGGCTACTCCAAGATCCTCGCCGAGGAATCCTCCTCGCTGCGCGCCTACGCGCGCCTGATCGAGCGCGTGCTCGACAAGGCCGGCGTGACGAAGGGCCCCGTGCTGATCGGCGGCATCATGGACGTGGGGCGCGGCTATCACGTGCTGAACCGGCTCCGCGAGCTGATGCCGGGGATCACCCTGGCCGAGGACACCGATCCCGGGCTCTTCCTCAAGGCGCGGCTCACCAAGGACGCGGACGAGGTCGAGGCGGTGCGCGCCGTCGGGCGCGTGTGCGAGCGCGCCTTCGAGCGCGTCCGGGCGGTCATCGCCGGCGGGCGCCTCGAGGGGGCGAAGCTCAAGGACGCCCAGGGTTGGGTCACGATCGGGCGGCTCCGCGCCGAGGTGCGCCGCGTCTTCTTCGAGGCGGGCCTCGAGGAGCCGCACGGCAACATCATCGCCATGGGACGGGACGCGGGCGTGCCCCACAACTCCGGCAACGACGCCGACGTGCTCGAGGAGGGAAAGCCGATCGTCATCGACCTCTTCCCGGTGCAGAGCGGCGGGGGCTACTATTTCGACGTGACGCGGACGATCTGCGTCGGCAAGGCGCCGGCCGAGCTCCGGGACCTGCACGCCCTGGTGCGCGAGGCGGTGGACCGCACGATGGAGACGATCCACGAAGGGAGTTCCGGGCGCACCTATCAGGAACAGGTCTGCGACCTGTTCGAGGCGCGCGGGCACAAGACGATCCGGCAGGACGAGCGGCTGGAAGAGGGCTATGTGCACGGACTGGGGCACGGCATCGGGCTCGAGATCCACGAGCGGCCGAACCTGAGCGGGAACGCCGCGAACAAGGACCGGATCGAGGCGGGGAGCCTCTTCACGGTGGAGCCGGGGCTGTACTATCCCTCCCGGGGCCTGGGCATCCGGATCGAGGACGTGGCCTGGGTGAAGCCCGACGGCTCGGTCGAGAACCTGACGAACATTCCCTACGAGCTGGAGGTCGCGCCCGCGTAGCCCGTGAGCATGGCCCCGAAATACGCCTCCCGCGCCGCGGCGCGCCACGAGCGCGCGGTGCTCGCGGGGCGCTCGGGTCGGGGTGCCCGGCCCGGTGAGGAGCTGACCGAGCTTCGTCTTCTCGCGGAGACGGCGGGCGCGAGCGTCGCGGGCGAAGTGCTCCAGCGGCGCGGCCCCGTGCGCGCATCCACCTTCCTCAGCAAGGGAAAGATCGACGAGGTTCGGGAGATCGCGGGCGAGACCCGCTCGTCCCTCCTCCTCCTCGACGACGACCTCTCCCCCGCCCAGGCCCGGAACCTCGAGAAGGATCTCGAGCTCAAGGTCGTGGACCGGAGCGGCCTCATTCTCGACATCTTCGCCCGGCGCGCCCGCACGCGCGAGGCGCGGCTCCAGGTGGAACTGGCCCAGCTGGAGTACCTCCTCCCGCGGCTCACCCGCATGTGGGAGCACCTGTCGCGTCTCGGCGGCGGGATCGGCACCCGCGGACCGGGCGAGACGCAGCTCGAGGTGGACCGCCGCCGCATCCGCGAGCGGATCGCCAAGCTGAAGCGCGAGCTCCAGGGCGTGGTGCGTGAGCGCCGCGTGCAGCGGAAGGGGCGGCGCGACTGTTTCAAGGTATCGCTCGTCGGCTACACGAACGCCGGCAAGTCGACCCTCTTCAACGCCCTCACGCGCGCCTCGGTCTACGTCGAGGACCAGCTCTTCGCCACGCTGGATCCCACGACGCGCGCGTTCGCGGCCGAGGGTCCGGGGGCCCGGAAGCAGCGGGCGCTCCTCACCGACACGGTGGGGTTCATCCGGAAGCTCCCGCCGCATCTGATCGCCTCCTTCCGCGCCACCCTGGAAGAGGTGGTCGAGGCCGACCTCCTGATGCACGTCGTGGACGCGGCGGAGCCCGACCCCGACGGGCACATCGAGGCCGTGGAGTCCGTCCTGGAATCCCTGGGCGCCCTGTCCCGGCCGCGGCTTCTGGTCTTCAACAAGATCGACGCCATTCCCGAGGAGGAGCGCTACGGGCTCCGGGCGCGCTATCCCGGCGCCGTGCTCGTCTCGGCCGCCAAGCGCGAGGGGATCGCGGAGCTTCGCGAGGAAGCCCTGCGCCGCCTGCGTGGCGATGCCGCCCACGACGACGGCAGCCCTCCGGCGGAGTCGGAATGAGCGGGCACGCCGCATCCGTCGGCGGTGCCGCGCTTCTCGTCCAGCGGATCCAGGAGGCGCTCCGCGAGGACGGTCTCGCGGGATGGCTCCTCTTCGACTTCCACGGGACGAACCCGATCGCCCGCGCGGTGCTCGGCATGGAGTCGGCGCCCAACGCGGCGAAGACCACGCGGCGCTGGTTCTACCTGGTCCCGGCGCGCGGCGAGCCGCGAAAGCTGGTGCACCGGATCGAGCCGCGGGCCCTGGACCACCTGCCGGGGAGTGCCGCGATCTATCTCACCTGGCAGGAGCTGGACCGCGGCCTGGCCGACCTGGTCCAGGACGCGGTGCGCCTGCACGGCTCGAGCGGGGGCTACGCGCCCGCGCTCGCCATGGAGTACTCCCCTTCGGCGCGCCTGCCCTACGTCTCGCGCGTGGACGGAGGGACGCTGGAGCTGGTGCGCGCGTCGGGGGCGCAGGTCGTCTCGTCGGCGGATCTCGCGCAGCGCTTCGACGGCGTGCTGGATCCCGACGCGCGCCGGGATCACCGGCGCACGGGCAACCTCCTGAGCGGGATCCTGGCCGCGGCGTTCGAGCGCGCGCGCGACGCGGCGCGGGCGGGAAACGCCGCCGCGGCGCTGACGGAGGTCTCGCTCCAGCGCTTCCTCCTCGAGCGGCTCGCCGAGCGCGATCTCGTCTCCAGCGATTCTCCGACCGTCGCGGTGAACGCGCACTCGGGCGATCCCCACTTCTCCACGTCGCCGGCCACCGACCTCCCGATCCGCGCCGGCGATTTCCTGCTGATCGATCTCTGGGCCAAGCGGAAGGCATCGGGCGCGGTCTACGCCGACTACACGCAGGTCGCCTGGCTCGGGCCCTCGCCGCCGGAGCGCCACCGCGCCGCGTTCCTCGCCGTGCGCGACGCGCGGGACGCGGCCATCGCGCGCGTGCGCGAGGCGCTCGCCTCGAACGCGCCGGTTCGCGGCGCCGACGTGGACGACGCGGCGCGCTCGGTGATCGAGGCGCGCGGCCTGGGTGCCCGGTTCCTGCACCGGACGGGGCACTCCATCGGTCGCGAGGTCCACGGCAACGGCGTGCATCTGGACAACTTCGAGACGCGCGACGAGCGCCGCCTCCTCGACGGAACGCTCGTCTCGGTGGAGCCCGGGGTCTACTTCGAGGATTTCGGCGTGCGCACCGAGGTGAACCTGCTCCTCGACGGGGGCGAAGCGGTGGTGACCGCCGCGCCGATCCAGCAGGAGCTCCCGGCGCTCCTTTCGTGACCGCCCTGCCGCCGCTCGCCGAGATCGTCTTCCGAACGTCGCGCTCGGGCGGCCCCGGCGGCCAGAACGTGAACAAGGTGGAGACGCGCGTCGAGGCGCTCTGGAACGTCGAGGCCTCCGGGGCGCTCAGCGTGGAGCAGAAGGAGCGGCTCCGGGCCGCGCTCGGCCGGCGCCTCCACGAGGACGGCACGCTGCGCGTCGTGAGCCGGACCGAGCGGACGCAGCGCGGAAACCGGAAGGCCGCGATCGAGCGGCTGCGCGCGATGGTGGGCGCCGCGCTCGTTCCGAGGAAGCGCCGGAGGCGCACGACCACGACGCGCGCGGCCGTCGAGGCGCGGCTCCAGGCGAAGCGGCGCCGGAGCGAGGTCAAGCGCGCCCGTTCGGGGCCGGGCGGAGGCGCCGAAGACTAGGAGCGTCTCCGTCTAACGCCCTGCAATACAATTCGTTGCCCCAGCAGTCCCTGCCCGCCTCTTTCTCGGCCCCGCCCGCCGCCAGTCTCAAGAAGCCGCCCCGCCGCACCGATAGATAACCACATGACTCCCCGGATCCGCCTTTCCGGCGCTCAGCTCCTGACGGGCGCCGTGTTCCTCGCCGTTGTGGCCGCGCTCGCCGTTCCCGCACTCGTGGAACACGAGCGACGGAAGGGAAAGGACCGTTCGGAGACGGCCAAGCATCCCCCGGCCGCCCACGCGGCCACGACCTTCCGCTTCTACCAGGAGGACCCGAGCACCCTGGATCCGGCGCTCGCCTCCGACTCCTATTCCTCCAGCATCGTCGCCCAGATCTACAGCCCTCTCGTGGGCCTGACCTCCGATCTCGAGCCGACGCCGCAGATCGCCGAGAGCTGGACCATCTCCCGCGACGGTCTGCGCTATGTCTTCCACATCCGCCCCGGCGTGCGTTTCCACAACGGGCGCGAGGTGACGGCCCGGGATTTCGAGTACTCGCTGACGCGCGTCTTCCGCGAGCCGTTCCGGTCGGAAGGGCTCGCCGCGAACTACCTCGACGCGATCGCGGGGGTCGCCGAGTTCACCCGCGGCAAGGCGAGCCGCATTCGCGGCATCCGCGCGCTCGACCGGCGCCGGCTGGAGATCACCCTGACGCGGCCCTACAGCGCGCTCCTCACCGCGCTCGCCCTCGACCAGACCTCGGCCGTCCCGCGGGAGATCGCCGGCAGGGGCCGGGAGGCTCTGGAACGGCATCCGGTGGGCACGGGGCCGTTCCGGTTCGTCCGGCGCGACGCGCACCAGATCGTGCTGGCGGCCGATCCGGGCTACTTCATGGGGCCGCCGGGGATCGACACGCTCGTCTTCTTCGCGCCTCCGGGCGACGTGACCGCCCAGGGCGCCGACGCCCTCCTCGACGGGCATGCCACCCTGAGCCAGCTTCCGCTCTCGCGCATCGAAGAGTTCCGCGCGCGCCCGGGAATCGCGGTCCTCAAGTGGAACGACCTGAGTCTCGCGTTCATCGGCATGAACGCGCGGATCAAGCCGCTCGACGACCCGCGCGTGCGCCGCGCCATCGCGCTCGCGATGGACCGGCAGGCGATGCTGAACTCGAGCCCCGAGGGGAAATCGCTCGCGACGGGGATCCTGCCGCCGGGGCTGCCCGGCTACGGCCCGTCCCAGAAGGCCTACATGCGCGACGTCGTGACGGCCCGCGCTCTCCTGGCCGCCGCCGGCTACGGGCCGTCGCATCCCCTCCCGCCGCTCACGCTCTGGAAGTCGAGCAGCTCGGTGAGCGGGCGCCAGGCCGACACGGTGATGGTGCGCTCCCTCGCCGAGGCCGGGATCCGGGTGGGGCTCCGCTACGAGTCCTGGGGGATGCTCGACAGCATGATCACGGGCCGGAAGGCCGCGCTGTTCGCGCTCGCGTGGGTCGCCGACATTCCCGATCCCGACACCTTCCTGCGCGCCCTCGGCTACTCCACCTCCTCGACCAACTACTTCGGCTTCCAAGACCGCGGCGTGGACTCGCTGCTGGACGTCGCCCGCAACTCCGCCGACCCGGACGCGCGCATGGCAGCCTATCGCAAGGCCGAGGAATCGATCGTGCGTGAGGCGCCCTTCATCCCGCTCTACCACACCGCCAGCTTCATCGGGATTCGCGACGACGTTCTCGGGCTGGAGATGAACCCGCTCGGGATCTCGACGATCCAGATGGAAAAGCTCCGCTTCACCGGGCCCGACGTGGCCTTCGATCCGCGCAGCGCCGCTCGATGACCCCGATCGCCGAGGCGGAGCCCGCCGTCGCCCCGCGCCGACCGCGCGCCGGGCTCCAGGCGCGCATCTTCCTCACGTTCGGCATCATCGTGGTCGGCCTGGTCGCGGCCGCGGTCACCTTCTTCGTGCGGAGCGAGAGCGACTCGCTCCTGCGGGAGACCCGCAAGCGCGGGTTCGCCGTGGCGCGGAGCATCGCCTGGCTCTCCACCCCTTCGCTGCTTTCCTACAACTACATCGCGCTGAACCAGGCCGCGCGCCGCTCGCAGGCCGGCGGCGAGATCGCCTACGTCGTGATCTATGACAAGGAAGGGCAGATCGCGGCCGACAGCCGCGTGCGGAACTCGTTCGGCCAGCCGCCGCGCGATGCGGACGACTACGCCGCGCACGCCGTGCGCGAGGAGCGGTGGAAATTCATCCCGCCCTCGGCCCCGGGCCGCCCGCGCGTGCTGGAGATCCTGCTGCCCGTCTACGTGGACGGATATCAGGTGAAGTGGGGCACGGTGCGCGTCGGCGTCTCGCTGGAGAGCATGGACAAGGAGATCGCGGCGCTCGGGCAGCACCTCGTCGTGGCGGGCATCTTCGCGGCCATCCTCTGCCTCTTCGCGGCCCGCGCCGCGGCCCGCGGCATCACGCGCCCGATCGACCGCCTGGTCTCGGCGACGCGCGCGGTTGCGAAAGGGGACTACTCCCAGCGCGTGAACCTCCAGACGGGCGACGAGCTGGAGACCCTGGCCTGGCACTTCGACCGGATGTCGGACGAGGTGCAGCGCCAGCAGGCGGAGGTGCTCGCGAGCCGCGAGAACCTCGCGCGCCTGAACCAGTCGCTGGAGGCCGCGGTCGAAGCGCGCACCCACGCGCTCGCGGAGTCCGAGGCCAAGTACCGCGTGCTGGTCGAGTCCAGCCCGCAGGGGCTCCTCATCGTGCAGGGGGGGAAGGCGGTGTTCGCGAACCGCGCCATCGCCCAGATGGCGGACCGCCTCGAGTCGGAGCTGCTCCATCCGGGGTTCGACCCGCTCGTCCTCTTCGACGGCGAGGCGCAGGAGCCGCTGCGGGAGGCCCTCGAAGGGACGAACGCGGCGGCCGTCCAGCGCACGACCGAGATCGTGCAGCCGGTCGGCCGGCGCATTCCGGTCGAGGTGCAGACGGCGCCGCTCCTCTTCCAGAATCGTCCGGCGGCGATGGTCCTGGTCTCCGACGTCTCCGCGCTCCGCGATCTCCAAGACCGGCTGGTGCGCGGCGAGAAGCTCCGCGCCCTGGGCGAGCTGGCGGCCGGCGTGGCGCACGACTTCAACAACAACCTCGGCATCATCCTGGGCCGCACGCAGCTCCTCCTGTCGCGCACCGGCGACCCGGCGCTCGTCTCGGGGCTCAACGTGATCCGGCAGGCCGCCATGGACGGCGGCGAGGCGGTGCGCCGCATCCAGCAGTTCAGCCGCGTGCGCGAGGATCGCGCCCACGAGCCGCTCGATCTGACCGAGATCGCCGAGGAGGTGGTCGAGATCACGCGCGGCAAGTGGAAGAACGACGCGGAGCGGCGCGGCGTCAAGGTGGAGGTCCGGATCGAGGCGGCCGATGCCCCCTCGATCCTGGGCTCGCGCGCCGAGATCCGGGAGGCGATGACGAACCTGATCTTCAACTCCGTGGACGCCCTTCCCGAGGGCGGCCGCATCGACGTCCGCTGCGGCTCGGACGGCGGCCAGGCGGTGATCGAGGTGGCCGACAACGGCGTCGGAATGTCCGACGACGTGAAGAGCCGCATGTTCGAGCCGTTCTTCACGACGAAGGGGCTCTCCGGCACCGGCCTCGGCCTCTCGATGGTCTACGGCATCGTCTCGCGCCACCGCGGGACGATCGAGGTGGACACGGAGCTGGAGCGGGGAACGGCGATCCGGATGCGCTTCCCGGCGACCGAGCGCCTCGAGCGGCCCGCCGCGGCCACACACGCCGCGCCGGGTCGGATGGGCGCGCGCGTGCTCGTGGTCGACGACGAGCTCGAGCTCCTGCACGTCCTGGAGGAGGCGCTGAGCACGGCGGGGCACGTCGTGACGTCCGCCTCGACGGGCGTCGAGGGAATCGCGCGCTTCCGCGAGGGCGCCTTCGACGTGGTGCTCTCGGATCTCGGGATGTCCGACGTGAGCGGCTGGGAGGTGGCGCGAACGGTGCGCGTCGAGGGGAACGCGGACGTGGTGCTGGGGCTCGTGACCGGGTGGGGCGCCACGATCAGCCAGGAGATGGTGACCGCGCACGGGGTCGACTTCGTGGTGGCGAAGCCGTTCGACGTGGACGAGCTGATCGCGCGCGTGAACCGGGCGATCGAGGAGAAGGCGGCTACTCGGAGAGGCGCTTCACCCAGCGAACGTCTCCGGACCTGAGCCGCCGCTGGCGGTACCCCATCGCCTCGAGGAAGCGCTCCCCGTCGTCGTAGCCTTCCGGGACCTCCGCCGCGATCGACGGCACGCCCAGCTCGTCGCGGAGGAACCCCTCCGCCATCTCGAGGGCGGCGCGGCCGTATCCCTTCCCCCGCTCTCCCTGCGCGATGACCAAGCCGCGGAGCGCCGCAGGGTGCTCGTCCGATCCCGACTCGATCTCGATCGTCCCGATCAGGCTCTTCGTATCGGTGCGGCGGACGGCGAAGTAGAAGCGGGTATCGTCGGAGATCGCCTCCTCGTACATCATCTCGACGTCGGTCGGATCGAAGTCGGAGGAGCCCGTGAGCGCCTCGAAGTAGTCGGGCGCGTCGAGGTAGACCTTCCAGATGGCCGGCAGGTGCTCGGGTCCGGGGACCTCGAGCGTGACCAGCGGGCCGTCGATCCGGGTGGTGGTGGAGCCGCTCATCGCAGGAGCACCGCCTTCTGCACGCGCGTCCGACCGGCGGAGCGCAGCTCGATGAAGTAGATCCCGGCACCGGCCGGACGGCCCCGGTCATCCCTTCCGTCCCAGGTGAGGAGGAAGCCGGCCGCCCGGCCCGGACCCCGGGCCAGAGTGCGGACCAGCCTGCCGTCCGCATGGAAAACGCGTACCACAAAGGGGCCGTCCTGGTCCAGGGAGACCGCCACGGACGTCCCGTCCCGGAAGGGATTGGGGCGCGCCGGGCTGATCGCGAGAACCCGCGGCACGCCGGGAACGGTCACGGCGACGGGGCCGGCCTGCGAGGAAGGCTCTCCCGGCCGGGAGGCCGTGAGCCAGTAGCTCCAGGCCCCGGGCGCAACACCCGTATCGAC
>DATJEJ010000130.1:0-16131 GCA_035496795.1 Candidatus Omnitrophota bacterium | reverse complement strand
AGCCACTGCGGCGAGAAGTTGGACCCGCTCTGCCGCGGGAGCACGGTGACCTGGCGCGTCGCCACGTCGAAGGTGGCCAGGCGGAGCTTGCCGAAGATGAGCCGCGAGACGTCGGTCCCCTCCCCCTGGTCGGTCGCGTAGGCGATCTTCGTCCCGTCGGGAGACCACGCCGGCTCGCGAACCGAGTACGGCCCGCTGATCAGCTCCCGGCGGTTCTTGCCGTCCGTGTCCGAAACGATCAGGTGCGACCAGCCGTGGTCGATCCCCACGAAGGCGATCTGCTTCCCGTCCGGGGACCAGGTCGGCGAGTAGATGGCGTCCAGCCCGAATTTCAGCTTCCGCTTCACTTTTCCGGAAGGGATCTCGATCAGGTAGATCGCGTCCTCGCCGCCCACCTTGGCGGGAAGCGCGATCATCTTCTCGTCGGGCGACCAGGCGATCGACGTGTTGAAGAAGCGGAGCGTCTCGAAGGAAGGGGTGCGCTCCCCTTCGACCAGCTTCTTGAAGTTCTTCCCGTCGAGCGCGGAGGCGAGATAGACGTTGTTGTACATGCTCTTGTCGGAGATGTAGACCATCTGCATCCCCGAGGGCGAGACGCCCACCGCGACGTTGAAGTTGGAGCGGTCGTGCTGCGCGTCGGTGAGCTTGGAGGCGATGGCGTCCGCCTTGTCGTAGTCGGCGATCTGCGGCAGGTACTGCTTGCGGACCGACTCCTGCCACTTCTTGGAGAGAACGTCGACGGTGAGGCCGGTGGAGGCTTCCAGCGCCCGCTCCATGCTCCCCATGCGCCGCGTGCGCTTGAGAATGTCGCCGATCTTCTGGATGCCGTAGGTGTCGGCGATGAACTCGAAGATCGACTGTCCGAAGCGGTAGACGCGGATGTCGCCGACGTAGGCCAGCGTGCTGATCGGGATGAGATAGCCTTCGAGCGAGGCGTCCCGCAGCCAGGACTGCGTGTTCGTGTCGATCTCGCCCACCGAGAGATACTCGGCCATCCCCTCCATGAACCAGCCGGGCGGCACGCTCGCGAAGGGGTTCCCCACGATTCCTGGCCGGTCGCCGAACAGGATGTCCACCTGGAACGCGTGCACCAGCTCGTGCGTGAGGACGTGGTCCAGCTCGGCGTAGGAGCCGGTGAAGGGCAGGAAGACGCGCCGCTTCAGGAACTCGGTCACGCCGCCGGTGCCGATGCCGAGGAGCTCCGGGGTGATGTTGGTCTGCTCGAAGTCGGTGTGCGAGGCGTAGAGAACGAGCGGAACGCGCGCCTTGATCTGGTGCTGGAGGACCCGGCTGAGACGCCGGTAGCCGCGCTCGGCCATGACGGCGGCGTCCTGCACCGCGCGCTCGGTCCCCTGGTAGTGGTAGACGTCGAAGTGCTCGGTGCGCAGCACCTTCCAATGGAAGTCTTTGTACTGGACCTTGTTCTGGCCGAAGGTCTGCGCCCGCGACGCGGGGGCCAGGGCGAGGAGAAGGAGCAGCGTCAGCGCGGCGCGCGGGAGCGCCATGCCGCGAACGACGGATCCGGCGCGCCGATCGTGATGTCGGGTCATCCATTCACCCCTGGTTCGTTCCGGCCAATGCGGCCCGGCGCGCCGCGTCGATCGCCTCTTCCGCGCGGTCGGCGGGAATCGCTCCCTGCGCCGCTTCGGGGCGCCCGCCCCCCTTCGCGCCGTAGGCGCTGGCGAGGCCGGCGAAGAGGGCGCCTACGGATATTGTACCTTTCGGAGCCGAAAAGTGCGCCCGCGCGATGTCCCGTCCCGCCGCGAGCAGCGCGATTCCGCCCCGCCCGGCGACGTGCGCCGCGATGGCGGCGAGCTCGGCGGGATCCCGGTCGGGGAAATACCGGGCGACCACCGGGCCGGAGACGCCGGGCTCGGCCGCGGCCAGCAGGGCCTCGGCCTCGCGGGCCAGGGACTCGGCGAGGAGCGGCTTCAGGCGCGATTCCAGGCGCCGGACCTCGCCTTTGAGACGCGCGATGGCGCGCGGGAGATCCGCTTCTCCCGACGTGAATTCGAGACAGAGGCCGCGCAGGACGTCCGAGGCCTCCCGCAGGCGCGCCAGCGCGCGGCCGCCGCAGGCGAAGGCGACGCGCGTCCCGCCCTTGTACTTCTCCGTGCCGAGAAGGGCGATCATGCCGACCTGCCCCGAGCGCGCGACGTGGGTCCCTCCGCAGGCCGACCAGTCGAATCCCTCCACCTCGACGACCCGGACCTCTCCTTCCACGTCCGGCGCCTTGCGCAGCGGAAATTCCCGCGCGCGATCGAGGGAGACGAGGTGGGTCGCGACCGGCCGGTCCTCCCACACGACGGCGTTGGCGCGATCCTCGACCTTGCGAAGGATTCCGGCGTCGGGTCCGGGATGGTCCACGTCGATGGTCACGACGGCCTCGCCCAGGTGGAACGAGCGCGTGTCGGCCCGGGCCACCTCGACGAAGGCGCGGGAGAGGATGTGCTGTCCGGTGTGCTGCTGCATGTGGTCGAAGCGGCGCGCCCAGTCCAGGCGTCCTTCGACCCGCGCGCCGGATTCCAGCGCGCCCTCGACCCGATGCCAGAGCTCGTCCCCCTCCAGTCCGACCTCCAGGACGGCGCGGCCCCCCAGGACGCCCCGGTCGGAAGGCTGGCCGCCGCCGCCCGGGTAGAACGCGGTCGCGTCCAGGACCACGCGCGTTCCTCCCTCGTCGGGACGCGCGCTCAGGACGGCGGCTTCGAACTGGTCGCGGTGGGAATCTTCGTAATAGAGGCGACGGGTCAAGAAGGAGCGTTCCTCGGACCGGGCGATGGGAGACGGTGGTCCGAGAATACAAGGAGGCTCCCCGTACGGCAATCGGGGAGCCTCGAATCGCGCTCGGCGGCGGCAGCGCCCAGGGACGCTACCGGGTCAGCGCCACGTTCCGCTGCTCGATCAGGTCGGCGATCGACTCCGTGAGTCCACGGAGCTCCGCCAGGTTCATCTCGAAGCGCTCGTCATGGACGTAGGCCTTCTCCAGCTCGTGCACCAGCCGGTGGAGGCGGTCCAGCTCGTCCAGGATCTGTCGGTCGATCGTGCCCGCGCCCTCCGCGGCCTCGTCAGAGAAGGTTCCCTTCTGCGCGGGAGAGGGCATCGCGATGGCATCGGCCAGAAACTCCAGCTTGCGCGCGCCGGCGTCGACCTCTTCCAACAGGTCGGAGAAATCGTCACGGAATTGATGGCTCTCGATCCGCTCCAGCCGGTGCGCCTCACCGGCGAGATGCTCGGCGATGCTGCTCCGGAATCGCCGGTCGTCCTCGCGGCGCTGCGACAGCTCCTGGTATCCCTTGTAGCCGGGGACCCGCCGCGCGATCTCTTCGACGGCGTCCAGCGTGGCGAGCTTCTGGCGGGTGCGTGGCATTCTCCTCATCCTCCTGAATGATGCAGAGTGCACGATTCGCCACCAGTGCATGGCCGGAAGCGACATCGAGCGACGGCTCGGACCCCGTACTCGCGGCGCGTGCCGCCATCGCTATCCGGTTGAGCGACCGGTAGATGCTTCCCATTTCCGAAGCCGGCCCGATCCCTTCCGCGCCGGCGTCGTGGGAGCCACGCTGCAACCGGTGTGCCACGGCGTTACGGACGGTAGACGCGCACGCCGTAGGGCACGCCCATCCGGGGCGATCGCCGGACGATCGCTCCGGCCGGGGTGACTTCGATCAGGCGGTCCGATCGGATGTCGGTCACCCAGACCTCGCTCGATCCGGGCTCGACCGAGAGCGCGTAGGGCTCGATGCCGACGAGCGTCGCGAGGACCGTGCCGTCGCGCGCGACCCGCGAGAGCCGCCCGTTCCCGGCGAGCGGCGCGCCCCGCTCGCTGACCCAGGCGGTTCGGGTCGCCCCCTCCACCTTGATGTCGGTCACGTTGAGCAGACCCGTGCGGAGTCGAAGAGGCACGGGGTCTCCGGCCGCGACGAGATAGAGATCGAAGAGATCGCTCGAGCGCACCGCGACCCACGCCTCGTCCGAGGCGACGTCCACCGCGATCGGTCCCACCCGCCCGGAGAAGTGCCAGGACCGCAGCGTGTCGAGCGTGGCCGCGCTCGCGTGGTAGAGGGCGCCGTCGTCGGCGCCGATCCAGAGCGTGGCGTTCGCGCTGTTCGACTCCACGACGCGTGCCGGCCCCACCCCGACGACCGCGCTCCCCGTGGTGTCCCCCGCGAGCAGGCGGGAGACCTGGGACAGCTCGGGCTGGGCGGCCCAGATGGTGGGGCGCTGCGTCGTGATGGCGATGTCGGTCGGATGGTAGGACTGGAACTCGATGCCGCCGTTCAGCGTCTCGAAGCGGCGGCTGGCGATGACGCCCCGCTCGTACTGGCTGAGCCAGAAGACCCCCCGCGTGGAATCGAGATCGATCTCGTCGTAGGGCTCGGAGGCGGCGTCGCCGTAGACGATGTCGCGCATGTCCGGCGAGAGCCCGGCCACGCCGGGGAGATCGGCGACGAGCACCATGATGCGGAGCGTGCCCGGCGTCGCGGTGTCGGGCGGGCTCGCGACGCTGTCCCCGGAGCCGAACCGGGCGACGACCCGGTAGACATAGATGGAGTCGTTCCGGGCCGAGAGATCTTCCGCCGAGCTGGTATAGGGCGGATAGAGCGCACCCGGAAGCGGCCGGGGCGCCTCGCCGGGGTGCCAGCGGTCGACGCGATAGCTCTCGACGCCGGCCAGCGCCACCGGTGTCCAGCGGAGGAGAACCACGTTGTCCCCCGCCACCGCGTTGAAGCCGCCGAGCAGGCCGTGCGTGACGCTCCGGTTCTTCGGGTCGAGCGGATTGGAGCGGTCCCGCATCGCGCATCCGCCGCCGGCCCCGAGCGCCGCGGCGGCGAGCAGCGCGAACGCGAGTGCCGCGCGAGGGATGCGGGAACGGCTCATCGCCGGCCGCTCGTCACGAGCAGGAAGATCCCCGCGGTGAGCAGCACCTGCCCCGACGCCAGCGTCCCCCCGGCGAGACGGTCGTAGTGCACGGTCCGGTCGTAGAGGCCGGGGATCTCGCGCGAGTCGGACGATTGGAGATAGCGGTCGTACCACCGGTCCGCCTGATGCCGCAGCGCGGCCGACGTGCCGGTCAAGGCCGCCCCCGCCCCGATCATCGCGAGCTGGAACCACCGCCGCCGGTAGATGGGCGGAGCCTTGGGCGCCGCCGGAAGGATATGGGGAGCGACGCGCCTCATGCGGACGCTCGCCGGTCCGCCGGAGGGAGCCAGGGCGAGCAGCGCGTCGCCGGCGAGGACGGTGTCGGCGTGCTCGGGTGCGGCGATCCGGAAGTGGTACCCCTCGAGGCGGGACGGCAGCAGCCGGAGCGGCGTCGATCCCAGGAGCGAATCCCCGCCGGCCCCGCCCTCGCGCAGGAAGAGGTCGGCCGGCTCGGGCTCGGTGCGCAGTAGCAGGGAGGGACGGAGATCGATCGTGACGACGAGAGCGTCCCCGGCCCGGGGCGTCACGAGCTGGGTATCGCGCCCCGGCTCGAAGCGGCGCGGATCGTCGGAGAGGGCCTGGACGAGAACCGCCTTGGCGGGCACCCAGAGGGGCCCCACGGGGGCGCGCCCGACCCGCACGCCGTCCACGAGCACGACGAGGCCCGCGGGCTTCGTCGTGACGCGGAGCGACGCGACCGCGGAATCGGGGCGTGCGCTCTCTGGAACCAGGGTGGATCCGGCGCGCGCGCTCCCCGCCGCGGCGAGCGCGACGGGGAGCGTCAGGAGGACGAGAGCGAGCCGGAGACGGGACGCCCTTCCCTGGGCCGCGCGCGGGTTAGAAGTCGAACCCGAGATAGAACTCCTTCTCCCAACCCGGTCGGACGGTCTTGAAATCGGTGCGGCGGGCGAGGTCATAGCGAAGAACCATATACCCGCCCAGACTCATGCGAAGGCTCAAACCCATGGAGCCCTTGGGGCTCGGGAAGGACTCGAACTTCTCCCACGCGTTCCCCGCGTCGGCGAAGACGGCGCCTTCCACGCCCGGCAGCTCCAGCCCCCGGATCGGAGCGCCCAGGACGAGGTGATCGAAGAGGGGGAACCGGTACTCCAGATTGGCCAGGTACATCCGGGTCCCGAAGATGCTGCGCCGGCCGTAGCCGCGAAGCGAGTGCGTCCCGCCCATCACGAAGCGCTCGGGATCGGCTCCGTTCGACTCCCTTCCCTGCACGCGCATCGCGAGCGTCGTCCACTGGCTCACGCGCAGGTAGCGCCGATAGTCGGCGCTCAGCGTCAGGTTCTCGGCGTGGCCGGTGCGCCAGTTGGTGGTGAGCGACCCGGTCAGGTTGTACCGCGAGCCGTCGCGCGGCCCGGTCGCGAACCAGAGGGTGTTGTCGCGGATGAGCGAGATCGAGTGGCTCGTGAGGAACCCTTCGCGCATCGTGCCGTCCTCGCGCTGCTTCTGGTCGTAGAACGCCTCGGCCGTTCCCTCGACCCGGCTGAACCGGGAGAAGGGATACGAGGCCACGAGCGATCCGCCGGCCCGCCGCTCGAAGTAGTCGAGATCGAGCGCGTCGCGGTAGTTGTCGGCGAGGTGGAAGACCCCGACGCCGTAGTTCCAGCGGTGGAGGCGGTTGATGTACCAGGCGCCCGCGTTCATGCGCGAGAGGATGTCCCCCGCCGTCTCCGCCGTGTTCCCGACCTGGAAGACGAACGTGCGGTTGCCGAGGAGATCGCTGAAGGCGCCCACGAACCCTTCGCCTCCGTTCTCGCTGGGCGTGAAGGAGAGGCCGCCCGAGACCAGATCCAGCCCGTAGTGCGGCTCGTAGGTCGAGGGCTTCTGCGTCGCCTGGACCAGCGTCTCCTCCCAGCCCCACTGCGGCGGCGCCGCCTCCATCACGAGCTGGAAGGAATCCGCCGGCGCGGCGGCCGTCGGCGCCGCGACCGCGGCGGGCTTCGGGTCGGCCGCGGCCTCGGACTTCGGGTCAGCGGGCTTCGAATCGGACGGGGCCGATGGGTTCGCTCCGGGAGACGCCGGACGCGCGGGATCGGCGGCGGCCAGGGCGCCCGGAGCGAGGCTCGCGGACGTCCCCGCGGGCGACGCGTGCGCCGGTGCCATCGCGGCGGTCGCGGCAGGAACCTCGTCCGGCTGGACCGGGAGCTGGTAGATCCCGAACCCCTGCTTCCGGAACCCGGTGAAGAGGAGCGAGCGGCCGTCGGGCGTCCACGCCGGGTCGAGCGCCGTGCCCAGGAGCTTCGTCAGGCGCGCGCCGTTTCCCTGCGGATCCACGGCGTACAGGTTGAAGCCGCCGTCGCGGTCGGACGCGAACGCGATCCGCCTCCCGTCGGGCGACCACCGCGGCGACTGGTCGATCCAGGGGCCGCAGGTCAGGTAGCGGACCTCGCCGCTCTCGACGTTCAGGAGGAACAGGTTCTGGTGCCCGTCCTTGCCGTAGCGCGTGCGATCCGAGGCGAACGCGATCGTCTTGCCGTCGGGAGACCAGGTGGGGTCGGCGTCGGCGTAATCATCGTTGGTCAGCCGCCGCAGCTCGCCCGTGGCGGGACGGAAGAGATAGAGATCGGACTGTCCCGCCGGCGTGATCGCGGCGAACGCGATCGCGGACCCGTCGGGCGACCACGCGGGCGAGGCCAGCGTCGTCATCCCGTCGAAGTGCTTCTTCAGCGTCACCTTCTTGGTGGCGAGATCCATCACGAAGAGGGCGTCGCTCTCGTTCCACTTGGAGACGAACGCCAGCTCACCCCTCCGGTTGGCGTCGATGCGGCTCTGGAAGGGATGGAACGATTCGAACTGCGCCGTGCGCTGGCCGCGCACCACCGACTTCACGTCGCGCTCGCGCCCCTTCCACGAGGCCGAGTAGATGTTCGTGTAGCCGCTCCGGGCGGACATGAAGAGGTAACGGTAGCCGCCCAGGATCGTGGTGTCGGGAACCGCCACCGGCTTGAGATTGACCCCCTGCGAGACGGCGCGCTCCTCGGCGGCCGAGGTGAGCGAGATGTGATCCTTCACCTCGGGGTAGTAGCGGCGCTTCATCGCGTAGATCCAGTCTTCCGAGACCTTGTTCGCCGAAACGCCGGTGACCCGGCCGATCAGCTTCTCGAAGCGGTCGTCCTTGTAGGCGTCGGTGTACAGGCGCCGGAGCGCGTCCTGTCCGTACGTCTCTCCGATGTACTGGCAGATCGACTGCCCCAGCTTGTAGATCGTGAACGTTCCGTTGTAGCGCCAGAGGTCATTGATCGTCGGAAGCTGCCCTTCGAGAACCATGTCGGAGAGGACCATCGTTCCCTGCGCGTCCCACTCGTTCGACCAGTACTCGGCCAGACCCTCGGAGAACCAGAGGGGCGGCACGAGGTAGGTGCTCTTCCGGTGCTTCTTGTAGACCTCGTCGAGGATGGAGAACTGGAAGACGTGCACCATCTCGTGGTGGATCACGTGCCGGAATTCGGCGTACGAGCCGGTGTAGGGCAGGACCACGCGACCCTTCAGGTACTCCGTGAAGCCCTGGACGCCTTCAGGCACGTAGAAAGGACTTACGTTGTTCTGCTCGAAGTGGTGGTGGGAGGCGAAAACGATCATCGGCACGGGCCGGTCGACCTCGTGCTGGAACTTCTTCGTCAGGTCCTCGTAGCTCTGCTCGGCCAGCACCAGAGCGAGCCGGGCGAGGGGCTCTTCCTCCGGGTAATAGTAGATCTCGACGTGGGCGCCCTGGAGCGTGTGCCACTGGAATGACTCGTACTGCACCTTGTTCTTGCCAAAGGCGTAGTACTGCGCGGCAGCGGGACGTGCGGCGACAACGACGAGAAGCAGCCCTACGATGAGCCCGACGAGACGTTCAGTTTTCATTCAAGAGCGGCCTTCGGATGAGTCCGCCCGGCGAGACGACGACTGGTGGGAGACGCAAGAAACATTCTACCAGCGCACGATGTACCGGGACAAGAAGAGAGACGCCTAAGACTACATTTTTTCGATAGGTTCCGGCCTTCCGCCCACCCAAACACCGGTGACCCTCGCCTGGTGCCAGGAATCGGTCGGAACGGACCACAAATCCTGGTCGAAACGGACCAGGTCGGCTCCGTAGCCGGCCTCGATCCTTCCGAGCGGCGTGGTCCACCCGGCGGCTTGGTGCGGCGACTCGAGGTGGGCGCGGAGCGCCTGGGCCAGCCGGAGACGCTGCTCCGGATGATACGCCATCGCGCCGGCCTCCCCCGCCTCGCGCCGCAAGAGCGCAGCCTGGATCGCGAGCAGCGGCCCGGCGCGGTCGAAGGGAGCGTCGGAGCCGAAGAGGAGCGGCGCGCCCGCGCCGAGAAGCGCGCGGTACGCGTACGAGCGCCCGGTCCGCTCACCCCACCTGGCGCGGGCCACGGCCCGGTCGGTCACCTGGTGGATGGGTTGGACCGAAGCTAGAGTTCCGCTGGAACGAAATCTCGAAAGGTCTTCGAATCGCAGAAGCTGCACGTGCTCGACGCGAGGCGGCAGCGGATAGCGGAGACCGGCGCCCAGGGGAGCCTCGATGGCGTCGAGCGCGTGCCGCACCGCCCGATCGCCGATCGCATGGATGGCGACGGAGAGTCCTCCCGCCGCGGCGCGCCGGCACCCCTCGGCCAGGGCGCCGGCGTCGGTCACCGCGATCCCCGAATCGCTCGACCCCTCGTAGGGGGACTCGAGGAGGGCGGTCGCCGACCCGAGCGTTCCATCGGCGAACATCTTCACCGGTCCGATCCGGAGACTCTCGGTTCCGAAACCGCTCCGGAGTCCCAGCGCGAGCGCCTGGTCGAGGGCGACGAGCGGGATCGAAAGCAGGAGCCGGAACCCGAGCGAACCCGCGCGCTCCAGGTCCTGCGCCGCGCGCCAGGTGGCCGAGCGGTCGAAGTCGTGCGCGCTCGTGATCCCGAGCGCGCGGGCGCGCGCCAGGGCCCGCCGCAGGGTGACCGAGGGCTCTTCCCGATGCTCCACCGCCGAGCGCACGGGCCGGTCGGCGGCTTCGATCAGGATGCCCGTGAGCGCCCCCGACGCGTCCCGCTCGATCCGTCCGCCGGAGGGATCGGGCGTGCTCTCGTCGATCCCGGCGCGGACCAGCGCCTCGCCGTTCGCCCAGACCGAGTGTCCGTCCACGGCCTGGAGCACGAGCGGCCGGCCCGGCGCGAGCCGGTCCAGCATCGCGCGCCGGCGGCGGTCGGCGGGCCACTCCCGCGGCACCCAGCCTCGAACCAGGATCCATTCCCCCTCCGAGGCTGCGGAGCGTTGCCCGGCCACCGCGCGCGCGACCGCCTCGGGCGTCTGGGCCTCCAGCCAGGGCTCGTCCAGGGCGCGGCGCCAGGTGATGAGATGGATGTGGGCGTCGGTGAAGCCGGGGGTGAGCGTTCCCCCCTCGAGATCGACGGCGCGGGCCGAGCGGCCCGCGCGGTGGCGGAGCGCGCCGTAGGGGCCGACCGCCTCGATCCTGCCGTTCCGCACCCATACGGCCTCCCCTCCGCCGCGCGGGAGCGGGCGGGCGCGGCCGGGCGCGGGAAGCCGGGCGGCGCGGCGCGCGTCGGCGATGCGGCCGTTGTGGAAGAGAAGCTCGGGAGGCGGCTTGCGCGCGGGGGTCACCGCCCCTTCACCTCGTTCTCCACCCACGCGAGGTACGGTTCGTGTCCGCCCACGACCGGAAGGATCAGGATCTCCGGCACCTCGTCGGGATGACCCTCTCGGATGGCACGCACCGCGGCCGCGCCCTTGGCCCGGGTCGTCTTTCCCCAGAGGAGCGTGGTCGATCCGGCTCGGTCCTTCCCCTTCCAGCGGTAGAAGGCGCGCGCCCCCGGCGTCACCGTGGCGCAGGCAAGGACGCCGTCGCGCACGAGGGCCCGAGCGGCGCGCTCCGCCGCGAGACGCCTTGGATATGCTGCGAGGATCACCACCGCCATCCCCCGTCCCATCGCCAGTCGCCGTCCGACGCTCATCGTCGCTCCTCCGTGGCTCCTTCTCGATTCCCGCGGCCGGTCCGCGCCGCGCCCAGTCGCTCGACGATCGCCGTCTCGATGACCGCCGCCGTGCGCTCCCACGGAAACTCCGCGATGCGCGCCCGCCCGCGCGCGGCGATCGCGCCCCGTCGCTCCGGGTCGCGCAGCAGGGCCTCGGCGTGGCGCGCCAGCGTCCAGCTCCACGGAAATCGCGAGACGAGGGCCGTGTCGCCGTGGCGCGCGAAGTCGAGCGTGCCGCTCCGCGTGCAGACCACCGCCGCGCCGCAGGCCATGGCCTCCGCCGCCGTGTTGCACCACCCCGCGCGGCGTTCCGCGCTCACGAAGAGGTCCGCCTCCCCGTACAGCGCGACCAGGGTCTCCTGGGAGGGATGGAGGACCCAGCGATGCGGCACCGAAAGCGGCAACGGCTCGCTCGGCACGGTGGCCCCCGCGGGGGGCGCGTCGAAGAGCGTCAGCGACACGCGCACGCCGGTCCGGCGCGCCGCGCGGTCCACCGCGAGCGCCGCGGCCAGCGTGCCCTTGCGCCGGCGGGAGAGCCGTCCGTAGACCAAGGCGCGCACCGGCTCCTCGACGGGTCCCCTCGGTCGCGGATCGTCCGACGGAGGGTGGAACGTCGCGAAGTTCACGCCGCCCGGCGCGTGCACGGCGTGGACGCGCCTGCGGCGGAGGTGGCGCGCCATCCCCTCGGAGTTGGCGAGCACGAGATCGGCGCTCCGCCAGGCATGAAGGGCGCCCGGGGCCCATTCCAGCACCGCGTAGAAGACGCGCAAGGCACCCGGGAGCTGGACCTCCTGAAACAGGAGCGGATCGGGCGAGAGCAGCACGTCCCAGCGCTCGCCAGGCAGCGAATCCAGGGACGTGACGCGTCCCGGAAACGGGAGCCAGGGAGTGGCATCCCGCGCCCCCGGCGGCGTGGCCAGCGCGACCTCGTGGCCGCGCTCCGACCAGACCCGGCCCAGCTCGAGAAAACGGCGGACACCGCCGTAGACGCCAAGATGCGGGAGCGCGACGGCGATCCGCAGACGGTCCATGTGGGCGCGGAGTTTACGTTGCCTGCATGGGAGGGGTGGACTAAATTCTGGCTTCTATGCCCGCCGCAACCGATTCGCGAGACGGATCCACGGCCGACTGGCTCCGTCACATCACGTCGCTCCCCGGCGTTCCCGGGCACGAGCACGCCGCCGCCCCGGAGATCGCGAGCGCCTTCGGGCGGTTCGCCGACCGCGTGACCCGCGATCCGATCGGGAACGTCTACGGGTGGATCGACGGCGAAGGTCTTGCCCCCCGGCCGCGCGCGATGCTCGCGGCGCACATGGACCGGATCGGCTTTCTCGTGAAGCGGATCGAGAAGGGCGGCTTTCTCCGCGTCACCTCGGTCGGCGGCTTCGATCCCCGCACCCTGCCCGGCAAGGAAGTGATGGTGCACGCCAAGCCACCCATGCCCGCCCTCTTCGGAACCAAGCCGCCCCATCTCCAGGCGCGGGGCGAGTCGGAGAAGGTGGTGCCGCTGCACGAGCTCTACCTCGACACGGGACGCCCCGAGGCCGAGGTGCGCCGGCGCGTTCCCATCGGCACCATGGTCACGCTGCGCCAGCCCCCCGTGGACCTCCTGAACGGCAGGATCGCCTCTCCCGGCATGGACGACCGCGCCGGCGTCGTCGTCGTGATCCGGACGCTCGAGCTCTTGCGCGACCGCCGCCCGGAGTGGGACGTGGTGGGCGTGGCCACGATCGAAGAGGAGTTCGGCACCGTGTTCCTGGGCGCGCGCACCGCGACCGAGAGCGTGGACCCGAAGCTGGGCATCGCGATCGACGTGAGCCACGGCGACATGCTCGGCGCGCGTGAGGCCGACACCATCCCGCTCGGGGGCGGCCCCGGCCTCACCGTCGGGTCGAACGTGCATCCACGCGTCTTCGAGGGGCTTCGCGCCACGGCGCGCGCGCTCAAGATCCCGTATCACGTCGAGGCCTATCCCGCGTCGTCGGGCACCGACGCCATGGACATCCAGATCGCGCGGGAGGGCATCCCCACCGCGGTGCTCGGCATTCCCTGCCGCTACATGCACAGCGGCGTGGAGACGGTGGAGCCTCGCGACGTGGACGCGTGCGCGCGGCTCCTCGCCGGCTACCTCGCCGGGCTGCCGGCCGACTGGAGCGTGACCGAGGTGCTCAAGTGAGCGCGAGGGCTTCGCGGCGCGCGCGAGGTGCGGCGCGCGGGGACTCCCGCGGCGGAGCCCCCGCCTTCCGCGAAGACCTCCTGGAATCGCTCTCCAACGCCGCGGGCGTGAGCGGCGACGAGCATCGCGTGCGCGAGATCGTGGCGGCCGCGGTGCGCGAGCGGGTGGACACGCTCCAGGTGGACGCGATGGGAAGCCTCGTCGCGACCCTCGGGCTCGAGGGACCGGGCGCCCGGAACGGGAACGCGCGAATGAACGGCGCCCCGCGGAAGGGACGCCTGCCACACGTGATGCTCTGCGCCCACATGGACGAGGTGGGCTTCATGATCACCGCGATCGAAAAGGAAGGGCGGCTCCGCTTCCGGCGCGCGGGCGGCATCGACCCGCGCATCCTCGTGGGGCAGGTGTTCCGGGTGGGCGGCGCCGGCGTGCGGGGCGTGACCGGGATCCTGCCGCCCCACCTGGTGTCGCACAACGAGGAGGAGAAGGTCATCGCCGCCGACGACCTCTACATCGACATTGGCGCCTCCTCGCGCGAGGACGCGCTGCGGCACGTCGCGATCGGCGACACCGCCGTGTTCGACACGACCTACGAAGCGTGGGGATCGGTGCGCAAGGGTAAGGCCTTCGACGACCGCGCGGGGTGCGCGGTGCTCGCGAGCCTGGTCCAGGAGCGCCCCCCCGTGCCGGTCACGGCGGTCTGGTCGGTCCAGGAGGAGGTCGGCCTGCGCGGAGCCACCGCCGCCGCGCGCCGGGTCGCGCCCGATCTCGCGATCGTGCTCGAAGGCACCGCGTCCGGCGAGATGCCCGGCGCCGGCCCCGAGGAGAGCGCCCCGCGCATGGGAGGCGGCCCCACGCTGACCGTGCACGACCGGAGCCTCATGGCCGACGCGCGGCTCGTCGACCTTCTGCGCCGCACGGCGGCGGAACGGCGCATCCCCACCCAGTGGAAACGGCCCGGCATCGGCGGCACCGACGCGGGGAAGATCGCGCTCTCGGGCGCCGGCGTTCCCTCGGCGGTGGTGTCGGTTCCCTGCCGCTACATCCACGCCCCCGCGGCATACCTCGACGTGCGCGACGCCCGGCGCACCGTGGATCTCGTCTGGCACGCGCTGCGCGCGATTGGAAAGGAGTGGTCGGAATCATGAGCCCCGCTTCCCCGAAATCCGCCGCGGCCGCCACGGCCACCACGGCCATGGATTCCCTGCTCCGGCCGCTCCTCGCCGCGTATGGCCCCCCCGGCCGGGAGGCCGCGGTCCGCGCCGTGCTGCGGCGCCTCATGCGCGGCGCCGGAACCTGGGAGGAGGACGCGACCGGAAACCTGCATCTCCATCGCGCCGGCGAGGGGCCGCGGCTCCTTCTCGCCGCGCACATGGACGCGCCCGGCATCATCGTCACGCGGCTGGACGGCGAGACGGGACAGGCGCGCCTGTCCATCCTGGGGGGCAGGAGGCCGGCCGAGCTGGTGGGCGCTCCGCTCCGTTTCGAGGACGGCCGCGCCGCGATCGTGAGCTGGGACCGGAAGGAGGGCGCCGATCCCGAGATGGACCAGCTCCTGGTCGAGACCGGCGTCAGCCGGGCCGCCGGGCGTCGCGCGACCCGCGCGAACGGGAGCCGTCCGCTCGACGTGGGCGACGTGGCCGCGATCGACGACCGCCCCGCGCGCCTCGGCGATTACTGGTGCTCGGCCAACCTCGACGACCGAGCCGGCTGCGCCGCGCTGGTCCACGCCCTCACGCGCGCCCGGCGGGTGCGCTACGATGTGCATGCGGTCTTCACGGCGCAATCGGACCTGGGCGCCCGGGGCGCCACGACCGGCACGTTCGGGATCGATCCCGAGATGGCGATCGTGGTGGACGTGGCCCACCTGGGCGAGCCCAAGGAGACGAGCGGCTTCTCCCTCGGCAAGGGACCCTGCGTCGCGCTCAAGGAGCAGGGATTCCTCGCCCACCCGGACATGCTCGAGCGCGTCCGCAGGGCGGCGCGCGCCGCGCGGGTCCCGCTCCAGTACCTGATCCGCGAGGGCGAGGGGAGCGACGCGCGCGCGGTGCGCGCGGCCCGGAGCGGCGTCCCGACCGCGGTCCTCGCGATCCCCGCGCGCCGGACGGGAGGCGTCGGATCGCTGGTGCACGTGAGCGATCTGGAGCAGACGGCGGCGCTGATCGCCGCGATCCTCCAGGGGGGCGGCGGCGCGGCGGGCGAACGGTCGAAGAGCAGGCGAAACCAACCCAAGGCGCGCGCGGGCGCTCGGCAGACGAAACGAGGAGGAAGGAAATGAAGATCTCGACACGGGGCCGCGACGCGCAGGCTTCCCCCATCCGCCGGCTCGCGCCGTACGCGGAGGAGGCGGCGCGCCAGGGCGTGAAGGTCTACCAGCTCAACATCGGCCAGCCCGATCTCCCCACGCCGGAGATCGTGATGGAGCGGATCCGGAACTACCCCGGGAAGTACGTGCCGTACGCGCCGTCGCCCGGCATCCCCGAGTTCCGCGAGGGAATGTCGCGCTACTACAAGAGCGTCGGACTGGACGTGTCCCCCGCCGAGGTGCTCACCACCGTCGGTGGGAGCGAGGCGCTCCAGTTCGCGTTCTGGGCCCTCTTCGAGCCGGGCGAAGAGTGCATCGTCTTCGAGCCCTTCTACACGAACTACGCGACGATGGCGCTGGTGGCGGGCGTGGGCGTGAAGCCGATCCCCTGCGACGGCCGCACCAGCTATCACCTACCGCCGGTGGAGGCGATCGAGCGGGCGATCGGGCCCAAGACCCGCGGCATCCTGATCTGCGCGCCGTCGAACCCGACCGGCACGGCCTACACCGCGGCCGAGATCGACGCCATCGTCGACCTCGCGATGAAGCACGATCTCTGGATCATCACCGACGAGGCCTATCGCGAGTTCATCTACGACGGCGCCAGGCACGAGTCGCCGATGACGCGCGCCAAGGCGGCGGACCGGGTCGTGCTGGTCGATTCGATCTCCAAGCGGCTGAACATGTGCGGCGCGCGGGTGGGGGCGCTGATCTCCAAGAACGCCGGCGTGCGCGACGCCTGTTTGAAGTTC
>DATJEJ010000129.1:0-2601 GCA_035496795.1 Candidatus Omnitrophota bacterium | reverse complement strand
CGAATCCGGAACCCGATCCGCCACGCGGCATGGGACGGCGCCCCCGCGCCTCGGGACCGGGCTCGGGATGGCGCACCTCGATCGAAACGACCGAGGGACCCGCGACCGCGGCGGCGTGGATGACGGCGCGGGAATAGGCGTCGAGCGGCGCGGGATGCTGCCGTGCCTCGAACTCGGGGAGAGGGTCCATCTCGAAGGAATCGCCGCTCGGCTCACGCTGTGCCATGGCGCTTTGGATGCTCCATGAGGGGGCGGGTTTCCGGCGGAATCCCGCGGCGCACCGGCGCCGAGACTTCCAGGCGCCTGTTCGCTTATGATGGCAGGGTGATCGCACGAACCTCCGGCGCTCTGGAACCCCCACGCAGGGCTCACGCCGCGTGACCCCATCCACGGAATTCTATCTCGGCGATCCGGAGGACCACGGCCGGCTTCGCTGCCTGGTCTGGGAAGTGGAACGCCCGCGGGGACGCTTCAGCATCATCCACGGCCTGGGGGACCACGCCGCCCGCTACACCCACGTGGCCGAGGCGCTGGCGAGCCGCGGCTTCTCGGTCGAGGCGATGGACCTCCCCGGACACGGCAAATCGGGCGGCCCGCGCGGCCACGTCCGCCACTGGGACGATTACCGCGGCGCCGTCGAGTCCTGGATGCGGCACTCCGCTTCCCTTCCCGGCGCGGAGACCCGCGCGATCCTGGGCCAGAGCATGGGCGCCTTCGTCGCGCTCGACTGGACCCTGAGCCACCCGCGCGACGTGCGGGCGCTGGTGCTCTGCGGCGCGCCGTTCGAGGTCGTGCTGAAGCCCTCGATGCTGAAGGTCAAGGCCGCCCAGCTGGCCGCGCGCATCTGGCCCGGGTTTTCGCAAGGGAACACCATCCTCCCCTCGATGCTCTCGCGCGATCCGGAGATCGTGCGGGCGCACTCCGTCGATCCCCTCGTGCACTACAAGATCAGTGCGCGGCTCTTCTTCGAATTCCAGCGCATGCGCCTGGAGCTGATGCGCCGCGCCGCGGAGCTGCCGGTGGACACGCTGGTCATCCACGGCGGCGCCGACCCGATCTCGAGCGTCGTCGGCGCGCAGCGCTGGGCCGCGCGATGCCCTCTGGGGCGGGTCACCTGCCGGCTCTACCCCGGCCTGCTGCACGAAGTGCTGAACGAGCTGGAGCGCCGCGAGGTGATGGAGGACGTGGTGGGGTGGATCGAGGGCGTGATGCCGGGGGCCGGGGCGGCGTGAGGCCCGTGCACTCCGGCCGCTACGCCGCGATCGTCGCGGTGGTCGTCGCTCTGTCGACTTCGACGGTCAGGGGCGGCGAAGCTCCGCCTGCGAGGCTCCTGACGGGCGCATGGGAATGGACCGGTTCCCACGGCGGGATCGCCGGCCTGCGCGTCTCTCCCGAGAGGGAGGGCTCCCGGAAGTTTCTCCTGCTGGATTCCAAGGGAACGTATCAATCGTGGGCTCTCGACCCAGGCCCACGCTCCGAGATCGCGCGTGGCCGCTACACCTGGAGCCCGCCCGACACGAGGTGCGGCGGGTGCGCCGGCTACCTTCGAATGCGGGGTCGGCCGCCCGGACGCGGAGACACCTCGTTCCTGGTTCGATTTCGCGGCCAGGACACGCTGGTCCTCTATCCCGGCGCTCCGGGACGTTCCGTCACCGATGGGTTCGAGGACGTCTATCGGCGGCTCCGCAGGACCGCGCACCCGATCCGCTAGCCCAGCAGGCGTTCGACTGCCATCCTCCACGAGGCGAGGCGACGGCGGCGCTCGGCTCCCGCCATCCGCGGCCGGAACACCCGCTCCCCCGAACGCGGCGCCGGTACGTCGCCGCGATCCTTCCAGATCCCCGCGCCGATTCCCGCAAGCAGCGCCGCGCCCAGGGCGGTGCTCTCGAGCATCGCGGGGCGCGTGATCGGGATGCCCAGGAGATCGGCCTGCGTCTGCATCAGGAGGTCGTTCGCGGCGGCGCCGCCGTCCACGCGGAGCGCGCGCACCCGGGCGCGCGCGTCCGTCTCCATCGCCGCCACCACGTCGCACGTCTGGAACGCGATCGATTCGAGCGCGGCCCGGGCCAGGTGGCCCCGCGTCGTGCCGCGCGTGAGACCCGACCAGACGCCGCGCGCATCCGGCCGCCACCAGGGCGCGCCCAGACCCGCGAACGCGGGCACGAGAACCGTGCCGCCCGCGTCCGGCACCGAGCGCGCGAGCGACTCCACCGCGGCCGACGTCGCGATGACGCCGAGGCCGTCGCGCAGCCACTGCACCGCCGCCCCGGCGATGAACACCGATCCCTCGAGCGCGTACGCGGGCTCGCCGCGCGGCCCGCACGCGGCCGTCGTGAGGAGGCCCGAGCGCGAGGGGGTCGGCGCGGACCCGGTGTGCAGCATGAGGAAGCAGCCGGTGCCGTACGTGTTCTTGATGCCGCCCCGCCGCACGCACCCCTGGCCGAAGAGCGCGGCCTGCTGGTCTCCCGCGATCCCGCGGATCGGAATCCCGTCCGGAAGGCCGGGGACGCCGCGGGTGCTTCCGAAGTCGCCTGCCGAGGGGCGCACTTCGGGGAGCGCCGCCTCGGGCACGCCGAAGAGCGCGGCCAGGTCCGGGTCCCA
>DATJEJ010000128.1:0-5590 GCA_035496795.1 Candidatus Omnitrophota bacterium | reverse complement strand
CCAACGTGTCCTTCAACGTGTCGCACACCTTGTCGCGCTCCTTGTCCGAGATCGAGAGGATCTCCTGGAGCGCGATGCCGATGTGCGGGATGTATTTCTCGATGTACGAGCGCTTCTTCTCGGCGTCGGCCTCGCGCATTCCGCGGCGGATGAAGATGCCGAGCTTCCTTCCCACGTCCTGGAGCGCGAGCCGGATCTCCTTCGCGATCTCGGGATAGGAGGCGACCGCCTCCTTGCTCTCCGACGTGAACGGCACCCAGACCGACGCGATGTGGACCATGAGGATCATCGGCGCGGTCGGGAGCGCCCCCTTCGACTGCTGGAGGCCGTAGGCCTTCCAGTTCGTGCCCACAACGGACTTCGTCACGGCGCAGGCCGACTGCTGGTAGAGGAGCGGCACGCGGTTGGCGTAGCGGAGCAGCGTGATCAGCTCGTCGCCGGGGAGGCTCTCCGCCCCGAACGCGAGCGCCGCCTCCACGAGGAAGGGGTTCCCGCGGTAGACCGAAGGAGAGCGCGACGTCGCGGCGTAGAAGCGCGCGTCGGGTATCTGCTTCTTCAGCCCCTCGAGAAGCAGCTCCTCGCCGATCGGCGACAGCACATTCGAGGGTGGCGCCATGAGCTTCGTCGCCTGGATCGCATTGTAGAGAGCCTCGGCCTGGTCGCGCGCGGCCTTGTGGGGCGAGTAGTCGGGCGACATGCCCGCCGCGCGGGCGATCTCCTCGGCCACCGCGGCGCTCACGCGCGAGAACTCCCCGCTCAGGAACCCGCGCAGGTTCTTCGCCTTGGTCTCGTGGAGCATCTTCAGGAGAATGCCCAGCTCCACGCCGTGCGGGTGGGGCTTGATCTCGAGCGGCGCCTTCGGCATCTCCTCGGCCACGCGCTCCAGCTCCAGCCGCTCGCCGTTGGGCGCGACGTAGGTCATCCGCGCGTGCGGGTTCGCCATGGCGGTCTGCTCCACGTAGCCGTCCACCGAGTGGCGCCCCTTCTTGTAGGTCGCCTCGATCTCCAGCTCGACCCGCGTGCCGTGCTGCGGCATCCACTCCACTTCGTGGTCGGCCACCACGACCGGCCGGTTCACGCGCGTGTCGATCTGGATGTCGAATTTGTGCGCCGGCTTCCCTGCGCCCGGCCGCGAGATCACCGTGATCGGCTTGCCGGTCGTGAGCTGGCCGTACATGCCGGCCGCCGAGATGCCGATCCCCTGCTGTCCGCGCGACTGGCGCAGCCGGTGGAACTTGGACCCGTAGAGGAGCTGGCCGAAGATGCGCGGCACCTGCGCCTTCACGATGCCCGGGCCGTTGTCCTGGACGGCGATGCGGTAGCGCGTCTCGGAGATCTCCTGGATCTCGATCAGGATGTCGGGAAGGATTCCCGCCTCCTCGCACGCGTCGAGCGCGTTGTCGACGGCTTCCTTCACGGTGGTGAGGAGCGCTTTGGCGGGGCTGTCGAAACCGAGGAGATGCCGGTTCTTGGTGAAGAATTCGCTGACGGAGATCTCGCGCTGCTTCTCGGCGAGATCGGCGGCGGTGAGGTGGACGATCTTCTTCACGCCCTTCGGCACCTTGAGCGGCGCCGGTTTCCGGACCGCAGGCGTGGACGTCGCCTTCTTGGAGTCTTTCTTCAATGCTTGCGCCATGGCCTCCCTCTCCTCCCCCCTGCCCTCAGGAACGCAAGTTCGCCGAGAATCTAACCGGAGGCTCCCCGGGCGGCAAGGATTAGGCCGCAGCGGGTCCGGCGGGGAGGGTCGTGGGTTTCGATGCAATCCGCCGTCAAAAGACGCCCGTCCTGAACTAACCCACACAGGGACAGTTAGTTTCATGGAGCCGGCGAGCCCCTCCTCCCCTTCCCCTTGCGCGCGCCTTCGGCGCGCGCGATATGGCACATGGATTGCCCTTTCCACCTCCGATCGGTTCCCCGAGCGTCGTCTTCGACCGAAAGCGAGGTGTCCCTCCGTGGCTCCCTTTTCGCATTCCACGCGCACGCTGACCTCGATCCTGGTCGAGTGCGGGATCGTCACCGACGAGCAGGTGGCCCAGGCGCTCGCGCGCCAGCGCGACACCGGACTCCTGATCGGCGAGACGCTCGTCGAGCTGGGGTTCACGACCGAGGAGAACATCGGCTGGGCGCTCTCGCGGCAGCTCGGCTTCCCGTATGCGGACGTGCACCCCTCCTCCGTGGATCCGGAGATGGTGAAGCGCTTTCCCGAGGGGCTGCTCCGGCGCATTCAGGCCGTGCCGCTCTTCGGGACCGAAGAGGAGATCACCTTCGCGATGGCCGACCCGACCGACGTGGACGCCGTGGCCGAGCTGAAGGCGGCCGCCGGCATCCCCGCCTCGCTCGTGATCGGTGGCCCGGCCTCCATCCGCCGCGTGCTGGATTCGGTCTACGGACCTCCCGAGTCGGGGTCGCCGCACGCGGCGCCGCCCCCCACCAGCCGCCGCGACATCGTCTGGGATCGCGCGGGCACCAACTTCCTGGCCTACCACCTCCACGCGGCCGTGCAGGAGCGCGCCTCGGAGATCCATTTCATCCCCGCGGGCGCCGACCTCACGGTGGCGTACCGCACCGACGCGGGACTGGTGACGCAGACCCCGGAACAGCCGGAGACCTCGCTCTACCTGCGCGCGCGACTCGGCGTGCTGGGCATTCCCGACGTGGACGACGGACGCACCTCGTCCTGGGGCGCCGCCATCGTGGAGCTGGGCCCCGACCGCATCGCGGTCTCCGCCTGCCACAGCCGGACCGACGCCGGGGTCGCCACGGTTCTCCGCCTGGCCCCGGCGCCGGTGGAAGCGCCCGACCTCTCGCTGCTCGGGCTCTCCCCGATCGGCGAGGCCGAGATCCGCGAGTTCATCGACGGCCCCGAGGGGCTGATCGTCGTGACCGGGCCTCCGCGCGCCGGAGGATCCCTGGTGCTCGCCTCGCTCGCCGCGCTGGCGGCGCGCGCCGACCGCCGGACGCTGGTGTTCGAGCCGGCCCATCTGCTCCCCTATCCTCCCGGCACGATCCGCATCCCCGCGACCGACTCGGCGCGTTGGGAGCAGCTTGCGGTCGGACTGGGCGCCGACGTCGTCGCGCTGGACGGGGTGGTGAACGGCGAGCAGGTCGAGACGCTGCTCCACGGGGCCGCCGTGGGACGCCTCGTCTTCGCGCGCACCGACTGGCTCGACCCCAGAGCGCTTCTGGCCCATCTGACCCGGAGCCGGGCCGGTCGCTCCGCGCTGCGCGACCGCCCCTTCGCCCTGATCGCCCTTCCCGCCGCCCGCCGCGAGGGTTCCGCCGTCTGGGTGGATCCGTCACGCGCCGAGATCCAGGCGGGAAGCCTGCAGGTCACCATCCTCTCGGATGAGAAACGGGATGAGCTCGCGAAGGAGGGAGGCCGCTGATGCCGCTCGACGTGAAGACCCTGCTCCAGGCGACGGTCGAGTCCGGCGCCTCGGACCTCCATATTTCCTCCGGCATGCCCCCGATGATCCGCCTGCGCGGCGACATGGTCCGCTCGCAGTCGCCGGCGCTCTCCGACGCCGACGCGCGCGCGCTCCTCTACACCCTGATGAACGACGGCCAGCGGAAGCTGTTCGAGGGCCAGCGCGAGATCGACTTCGCGTTCGAGATCGAGGGGCTTTCGCGGTTTCGCGCCAACATCTTCGAGCAGCGGCGCGGGATCGGCGGCGTCTTCCGGGTGATCGCGACCAAGATCCGCACCCTGGAGGAGCTGGGCACGCCCAAGATCCTCCGCGAGCTGGCGCTCCGGGAGCGGGGGCTGGTGCTGGTGACCGGACCGACGGGCAGCGGCAAGTCGACGACGCTCGCCGCGATGATCGACTTCGTGAACGCGAGCCGCGCGGGGCACATCATCACGATCGAGGATCCGATCGAGTTCGTGCACGAGTCCAAGAGCTGCCTCATCAACCAGCGGGAGATCGGCGCCCATACCGATTCCTTCGCGGCCGCGCTTCGGAGCGCCCTCCGCGAGGATCCGGACATCCTGCTCGTGGGCGAGCTCCGCGACCTCGAGACCACGGCGCTCGCGATCACGGCCGCCGAGACGGGGCACCTTGTCTTCGGCACGCTCCATACGAACTCCGCCGCAAAGACGATCGACCGGCTCATCGACATCTTTCCCGCCGACCGCCAGTCGCAGGTGCGGACGATGGTGAGCGAGTCGCTCGAAGGCGTCATAGCGCAGACCCTGATCCCGACGGCGGACGGCAAGGGACGGGTGGCGGCGCTGGAGATCCTCGTGGGAGTCCCCGCGCTGCGGAACCTGGTGCGGGAGGACAAGACGACGCAGATCCAGAGCGTCATGCAGGTCGGCGCGCAGCACGGGATGCAGACCCTGGACCAGGCGCTCAAGGATCTCGTGATCGCGGGGAAGATCACGCGCGAGGCGGCTGCCGAGCGCTCGACCAATCCGAAGCTCTTCGAGGGGCCGCACGCGGGAGCGCCCGCCGGAGCGGGGGCAGCGGCGGCGGGGGCGCGGGCCTAGGCCGGGAGCGACGCCCGCGGCCTGTGGTACACTCGCGGCGAGAGGTTCGATCCTCTCCGATCGAACGTGTCCGCCATCGAAACCGACAAACGTACCCGCTTAGAGCGCCGGTCCCGATCCATGCGCCTCGTCCTGTTCGACATCGACGGCACCCTGCTCCGCGAAGGACTCGCGCCCAAGATCGCGTTCGCGCGCGCGCTGCGGGAGACCTACGCCACCACCGGCCCGATCAACGACTTCAAGTTCGCGGGCATGACCGATCCGCAGTGCGTCACCGAGATCATGCGGCTCGCCGGGGTCCACGACGACGTGATCCACTCCCGACGCAAGGAATGCCTCCGCCGCTACGTCGAGCACCTGCACGTGGAGATGCCCAACCACGACGGGGCCCGCCTCTTCCCCGGCGTGCGCGAGCTGCTCGAGCGGCTGAACAAGCTGGACGACGTGATGGTGGGCCTCCTGACCGGGAACATCCTGCGCGGCGCCGAGCTCAAGCTGCGCCGCTGGAACCTGGAATCCTATTTCCGCTTCGGCGCCTACGGCGACGACCACGAGGACCGCTCCGTGCTGGCCCAGATCGCGCTGGAGAAGGCGCGGGCTCTGACCGGACGGGTCTTCAGCGGCGCGGACACGACGGTCGTGGGCGATACGCCCCGCGACGTCTCCTGCGCGCGCGCGATCGGCGCCCGAGCGGTCGTGGTGGCCACCGGACAGGTCTCGCGGTCCGAGCTGGCCGAGTCGGCGCCGGACGCGATCCTCGATTCCTTCGAGAATCACGAAGCGGCGCTTCGCGCGATCTTTCCGTAGCGCTCCCGCCGCCTCTGCTTCATTCTGCAGACCATCCTCCTTCCCGCCGATAACGCGCGAGGAGGAACACCCATGCCCGTCTCCATCGAGACCGTCCTCTCGATCCTGATCGCCGCAGCCTCGTGGCTTGCCGCTCCAGCGCAGGCGGCGACGGGGCGAGGGCCCACGGTCCGCCCCGCCCCGTCGGCCCGCGCTGCCGCGCGGGCCGAGACCTATGTTCGCGCGACCGGCGACCGATTCGAGATCGTGCGCGGCGGCGTCGCGCATCCCGTCTTCTTCCGCGGCGTGAATCTC
>DATJEJ010000127.1:0-16783 GCA_035496795.1 Candidatus Omnitrophota bacterium | reverse complement strand
GTCGGAAACCCGTTCGGATTCCAGGCCACCGTCACGGCCGGGGTCGTGAGCGCGCTGGGACGCTCGCTGCGCTCCGGATCGGGCCGCCTGATCGACAACGTGATCCAGACCGACGCGGCCCTGAATCCCGGCAACTCGGGCGGACCGCTCGTCACCGCCCAGGGAGAGGTGGTCGGCGTCAATTCCGCCGTCATCCTCCCGGCCCAGGGGATCTGCTTCGCCATCGCGGTCAACACCGCCAAGCGGGTGGCGAGCCAGCTCATCCAGTTCGGACGGGTCCGCCGGAGCGTGATCGGGATCGCGGGGCAGAACGTGACGCTGCCGCGCAAGGTGGCCCGCTACTTCCGCCTCCCGGTCGAGAGCGGGGTGCTGATCCAGAGCCTCCAGCCGAACGGTCCCGCGCAGCGAGCGGGCGCCCGGGAGGGGGACGTCATCCTCGGCTTCGGGGAGGAGCCGGTGGCCAGCGTCGACGACCTCCAGGCCAAGCTGATCGACCAGGCAGCCGGCGTTCCGCGCAGCCTGTCGGTGCTGCGGGGGGTCGAGCTTCAAACGCTGGAAGTCGTTCCCGCGGAAGCGTAAACTCGCCGTCTTCGTTTCGTCGGACCGGAAAGGCCCGAACATCGGGGTGGGGGACTCATTGATCACAGGATCGGCAGCGTCCGCCGAGGCGTCGCCTCGGCCGCGCCGGCGCGCGTTCGCCGGCGCTTGGCTTCTGGCCGCGACCGCGGCCGTCGTTCTTTCGTTCCTATCCGTCACGCCCACGATCGCGCAGCCGGCCGCGGGGACCGACCCGTCGCCCCCGGCTCCATCGCCGCTCGCCTCCAATCCCGACAGCGCCCTGGCCCGGACCCTGTCCGAGATCCAGGGGCAGCCGCTCTCCCTGGCGGACGCCGTGGGCGCGGCGCTCCAGGGCTCGACCGACGTGCGGATCGCGGCCGCGAGGCTCCGCGCGGCCCGGGGCGCGGCGCGCCGCCAGCGCGGGGCGTTCGATCCCGAGCTGTTCGCGGACGTGAATCACGTGGACCAGGAGACGCCCTCGTCGTCGGTGTTCTCCGGCACCTCGCTGAAGGAGACCACGGCGAGCGGCGGCGCGCGCATCACGCTCCCCTTCGGCACCCAGCTCTCCGCGTCGCTGGACGCCGTGCGCACCGAAACCAATGCGCCCTTCACGCTGTTGAGCCCGCAGTACGACGCGACCGGGCGGCTCTCGCTGCGCCAGCCGCTCCTTCGCGGATTCGGCCCGGGCACCTGGAGCGAGCGGAGCGCGACGAGCCGCGAGCTGGAAGCGGCGCAGGCGCGGTACGAAGACGCGGTCGGATTGGTGCGTGCGAACGTGGAACGGAACTACTGGGAGCTGTACGCCGCCGAGCGCGACCTCGCCGTCGCGCAGCTCATCCGCGACCAGGCCTCGGCACTCCTCCACCAGGCGGAGCTCCGGAACCGCGCCGGGCTGGTGGGACCGGGGCAGGTGGCGACCTCCCAGGTGTTCCTGGCCGAGCAGGAGCAGGCGGTGTTCGATCGCCAGGAGGCGCTGGATCAGGCTTCGGACCGGCTCGCGACCCAGATCGGCGGGCGCCCGGCCGGTGAAGCGGTCCGATTCCGTCCGACGGACGAGCCGCCCCGCGACTTCCCCGTCGACCCGGAGGCGGATCTCGTGCAGAGCGCGCTTCGAAACAACCCGGAGCTCCGCGCCCGGGAGCGCGACGTGGCCGCGGCCCGCGCGCGACACAAGGGCGCGAAGTGGAACGCCTACCCGGCCCTCGACGTTTTCGGGACGCTGGGCGGCACGGGTCTCTCCGGCACGCCGCGGGAGGTGATCTTCGGAGGCGACACGCTGCGCACGACGATCGACGGCAATCTGAACGACGCGATCTCCCAGGCGCGGAATCGCGACTTCGCGAACTGGAGCGCCGGCGCCTCGCTCACCGTCCCCATCGGCTTCCGGGCCGGCGCGGGGGAGCGGGACCGCCTGCAGGCCGAGGCCGATCGCGCCCAGGCCAACCTGGTGGCCGGCCAGCGTTCGCTGGCCGACGACGTCCGGGAGCAGCATCGCGAGCTGGTGAACGCGACGGCGCGACTGGACGCGGCGCGGCGCGGCGTGGCCGCTTCCATCGAGCAGGTGCGGATCGGCGTCCTGGAATACAACTACGGACGGACGACGGCCTTCGAGCTGTCGCGCCTCTCCGCCGATCTCGCGGCCGCCCAGCAGCGCTATTCTCAGGCCCTGGTGCGCACGGCCCGGGCCGCGGCACAGCTTCGTTATCTCACGTCCGGCGGAGCCCCGCCGGCGACGCCACGGGGGGAAGGAACCGAATGACCCGACGCTCCGCTTCCGAGGGTTCGCGCGCGATCGCGACCGCGGCCGCGCTTCTCGTCCTGACCGCCGCCGGCTGCCAGAAGGGCCCGCAGGGCGGCGGATTCAAGCCGCCGCCGATGCCGGTCGAGATCGCTCCGGTGACCCAGGGCTCCGTCGCCGATCGATTCGAGGCGGTCGGCTCCGCCGAGGCGGGGGAGGCGATCCAGGTGGTTTCCGAGATCGACGCGGTCGTGAAGCGGCTCCCCTTCGTCGAGGGGCAGCCGGTTCGCGCCGGAGCGCTCCTCATGCAATTGGACGACGCCCAGCTCAAGGCGGACGTCTCCCGCACCGAGGCGCTGCGCGACCAGGCGAGAGCGAGCTACTCGCGCGTGAAGGCGGTCGTGGGGCAGGGCGCCGGCGCGCCGCAAGACCTGGACGACGCCGCCGCGGCGCTCAAGGTGGCCGAGGCGAACCTCTCCCTGGCCGAGTCGCGACTCCGGAAGACGCGCATCACCGCGCCCTTCGCGGGCGTGACGGGCCCGAAGCGCGTGAGCCCGGGCGCGTACGTGCGCGCGGGAACGCCGATCACCGATCTCGCCGCGATCGGCGTGATCAAGGTGACCTTCTCGGTGCCGGAGCGCTACCTGGGGCGTCTCCATCGCGGCGCGCCGGTCACGCTCTCGGCGCCGGCCTTTCCCGGCTATGCGCTCACCGGGGCGATCGACGTCATGGATCCGGTGCTCGACCCGCAGACCCGGAGCAGCCGGGTGATCGCCCGCGTCAAGAACCCCGGCGGCCGCTTCCGTCCCGGCATGTCGGTCAACGTGAGCGCGGTGCTGAGCCAGCGTCCCGAGGCGGTCACGGTGCCGAACGAGGCGGTGTTCTCGGAGGGGGGCGAGAGCTTCGTCTACGTGGTGAAAAAGGACAGCACGGTCACGCGCAGCGCGCTCCAGCTGGGGACGCGCCTCGCCGACGTCGTGGAAGTGGTGAAAGGCCTCGAGCCCGGCATGTTCGTCGTGCGCGCCGGGCACCAGAAACTCTTCGAAGGCGCCAAGGTCATTCCCATCCAGTCGGCCCCCGGCGGTAAGGGCGGGGCGGGCGGAGGGGCGGCTTCTCCCGGCGCCGGGGCGGGCGGGGGCGCCTCGACGGACTCGGGCAAGACCACGGTGGCAAAGAGAGGCTAACCATGAAGCTCAGCGAAGTCTCGATCCAGCGTCCCGTCCTCGCCACGGTCATGAGCCTGGCGATCATCCTCTTCGGGGTGATCTCCTTCTCCCGGCTCCCGGTGCGCGAATACCCGGACGTCGATCCGCCCATCGTCTCCATCACCACGTTCTACCGCGGCGCCAGCCCCAGTGTGGTCGAGACCGAGATCACCGACGTGCTCGAGGAGCAGCTCGCGACCCTGGAAGGGGTGAAGACGATCGAGTCCTCGAGCCGCGAGCAGGGCTCCTCGATCTCGGTCGAGTTCGAGCTCTCGCGGAACATCGAGGAAGCGACCAACGACGTCCGCGACAAGGTCTCGCGGGTGCGGGGACAGCTTCCCACCGAGGCGGACGATCCGATCGTGGAGAAGGTGGACGTCAACGCCCAGCCGATCGTCTGGCTCGCCCTCTCCAGCAAGCACTTCTCCAACCTCGAGCTGTCCGACGTCGCCGACCGCGTGCTCAAGGAGCGGCTGCAGCGCCTGCCGGGCGTGGGCAACATCTTCCTCGGCGGCGAGCGGCGCTACGCGATGCGCGTGTGGCTGGATCCGGGCCGCATGGCCGCCCACGGGCTCACGACGCAGGACGTCGAGGCGGCGGTGCGCCGGGAGAACGCCGAGATCCCCGCGGGCCGCGTCGAGGGGACGCAGCGCGAGTTCGCCGTGCGGACGCGCGGCGACCTGGTGTCCGCCGAGGAGTTCGGCGCGATCATCGTCAAGCAGGACGGCACCGAGACGGTCCGCCTCGACGACATCGCCGACGTGAAGGTGGGGGCGGAGGACGAGCGGACCGCGGTGCGATGGAACGGCGAGCCGGCCGTCGGACTCGGCGTCGTGAAGCAGTCCAAGGCGAGCACGATCGACGTGGCCGACGCGGTCCGCGCCGCGCTGCCGCAGCTCCAGGCCGTGCTGCCCCAGGGGATGAAGCTCGACGTCGCCTACGACTCCTCCACGTTCATCAAGGACTCGATCCACGAGGTGTCGCAGACGATCTTCATCGCCATGCTGCTCGTCATCCTCGTGATCCTCTTCTTCCTGAAGACCGCCCGGGCGACGCTCATCCCGGCCGTGGCGATCCCGATCTCGATCGTCGGCACGTTCGCGGTGGCCTACGCCATGGGCTTCACGATCAACATCCTGACGCTGCTGGCCCTGGTGCTCGCGATCGGGCTGGTCGTGGACGACGCCATCGTCGTGCTGGAGAACATCTACCGGCACATGGAGATGGGGAAGAGCCGGCTCCGCGCGGCTTTCGACGGGTCGAAGGAGATCGGCTTCGCGGTGCTCGCCACCACGATCACGCTGGTCGCGGTGTTCGTGCCGGTGTCGTTCCTGACGGGCACGGTGGGCCGGCTCTTCAGCGAGTTCGGCCTCTCGGTGGCGGTCGCCGTCCTGATCTCGGGCTTCGTCGCCTTGACGCTCACCCCCATGCTCTCCTCGCGAATCCTGAAATCGTCGCACGACCAGAGCCAGGGAACGCTCGCCCGGAACATCGACCGCTTCCTCGACTACGTGAACAGCCAGTTCTCGAAATCGCTCCGCTGGTTCCTCGCCCACCGTGGCGTCGCGCTCGCCGCCGCGGCGCTCCTCCTGCTCCTGATCGGCGGCCTCTTCATGATCCTGCCGCGCGAGCTGGTCCCGACCGAGGACCGCGGTGTGGCGTTCGGCATCGTGATCGCGCCCGAGGGCTCGACGCTGGAATACACCGACGGCTACATGCGGCAGGTGGAGTCGATCCTGCTTCCGCTGCCGGAACGGAAGGGCCTCTTCACCGCGACCGGCCTCGGATTCGGAGGGCCCGGGCAGGTGACGAACGGCTTCCTGTTCCTCGGCTTGAAGCCCAGGGCCGAACGTCATAAGTCGCAGCAACAGCTGGTTCAAGAGCTGTTCCCTCGCCTGATTTCGATCCCCGGGGTGCTGGCGTTCGTCATCAACCCGCCCAGCATCGGCGGCCGTTTCTCCTCATCGCCGGTGGAGTACGTGGTGCAGGGGGAGGACTACGACCAGCTGGCGCAGGGGGTGGACTCGTTGATGACCCATGCGTCCAAGCTCGGGTATCTCCTGAACCTCGATACCGATCTGCGACTGAACAAGCCGCAGCTCGACGTCTCGATCGACCGCGAGCGCGCCGCGCAGCTCGGCGTCTCGGTGACCGACATCGGAACCACGCTGGAGACGCTCCTCGGAGGCCGAACGGTGAGCGAGTTCAAGCGGGGAACCAAGCAGTACGACGTGATCGCGCAGGTGTCGCCGAGCGGGCGCGCCACGCCCAGCACGATCGACGACATCTACATCCGCGGGAACGGCGGCCTGGTGCAGCTCGCGAACGTGGTCACGATCAAGGAGACGGTCGCGCCCAAGGAGCTGAACCACTACAACCGGGTCCGCTCGGCCACGATCACGGCCAACCTGCCGCCGGGACTGCCGCTCGGCATGGCGCTCGACGCCCTCGACAAGATCGCCGCCGAGAAGCTGCCCACCGGGATGAAGCACGAGCTGGCGGGGCAGTCGCGCGAGTTCCGCGAGTCCAGCACCAGCCTCTACTTCCTGTTCGGGCTCGCGGTCGTGTTCATCTACCTGGTGCTCGCGGCGCAGTTCGAGAGCTTCATCCATCCGCTGACGATCCTGCTCGCCGTGCCGCTCGCCGTCGCGGGGGCCCTGGTGTCGCTGTTCGTCTTCCGGCAGAGCCTCAACATCTATTCGCAGATCGGGCTCATCATGCTGATCGGCCTCGTGACCAAGAACTCGATCCTGATCGTGGAGTACGCCAATCAGCTCCGCGCCCGCGGCCTTTCGATCGTGGACGCGGTCGCGCAGGCGGCGCAGATCCGGCTTCGCCCCATCCTCATGACGTCGCTGGCGACGATCTTCGGCATCCTCCCGATCGCGATCGGGCTGGGCGCGGGCGCGGAGGCGCGGCGGCCGCTCGGAATCGCGGTGGTGGGCGGGATGATCTTCTCCACCTTCCTCACGCTGGTGCTGGTGCCGGTGGTCTACACCTATCTGGCCCGCTTCACGAAGGTGGCCGCGCACGGAACTCCGGAGAGTGCGGAGCCGGAGGCGGCACCGGCTCCTGTCCACGAGGAAGAGCCGGCCCCCGCCATGGCCACGAGCCGCACCCGAGTCTGAGGGCGTTCGAAGGCGCGTCTCTAAAATGTCTTTATAGTATCGTCCGATCCCGCCGTTCCGTCCCGGGACGCCGCGCGCACCCGCGGGTACACGCGGCGTGCACATCGTCGATTCGTGAACCGTTTCGACCCGCGTATCTTCCCTCGCTGCGCGCCTCGCCGCCCCTCGCGTCTTCGCGGCACGTTTCCTGCCTCTTTCGATCGTCAGTTCCGAACCGACATCCGATCCGTCGACATCTCGAACTCGCACCCAGGGAAGGATCATGCCCCGCCTGCTCGGACGCGTCCGTGCCGCGTTATGTCTCGCCCTCTGCTTCACCGTAGCGCCCATCGCCGCATCCAAGTCGCACGCGCAGACCGCAGGCCTCGCCGTCACCCTTCTCTGGACCGCGACGGGGGACAACGGCATCGTCGGGCAGGCGGCCAAGTACGATCTCCGCTACACGGCGAGCACGATCACCGGCACCGACACGCTCTCCTGGTGGAACAAGGCGGCGGTCGTGAACATGACCGGGCACGTTCCACCCCCATCCGGCGCGCGGGACTCGGTCGTGATCGCGGGTCTCGTGCTGGGGAAGAAGTACTTCGCGCTCCTGCGCGTCGCCGACGCCGCGGGGAACTGGAGCGGCTTCTCGAACATGGCCACCATCGACCTCACCAAGAACATCACCGGAGTGGACACCGCGGAGCTGGGCGCACCGAAACTCGTGGTCGGTGCGCCTTATCCGTCTCCGACCTCCGGGACCGCGCAGATCGCGCTCACGCTGGCCCGTTCCGGGCCCCTTTCGGCGGAGGTCTTCGACGCGCGCGGCCGGCTCGTTCGCTCCCTCCACTCCGGCGCCATGGAGGCGGGCCCGCACACGCTGCGCTGGGACGGCTCCGCCGAGAGCGGCCAGCACGCCGCCGCGGGCGTCTACTGGATCCACGTCGCCGCCGAAGGCATGCAGAAGAGCGTCAAGCTCGTCGTCATCCACTGATCCCCCCGGGTTCCCCCCCTCCACCACAGTTCCTCCCTACCGGCGCCATCCGCTGGCGGGATACAACGCGCTTGCGATGGCCCGCCCGCGAAGGCATACTCGCCCGCTGAATTCCGACCCGTAACGATTCCGGAGGAGCGCGCATGGCGATCGCGATGGAGCACCATTCCCACGACCCGGTCCCCAGCAAGTGGCCGATCATCACGGCCCTGGGGGCGGGGCTCATCCCGATCGGCATCATCGCCTCGACGCGAGGGGTGAAGGCGGGCATCGCGATCCTCCTGTTCGGGCTCCTCGTCACGATCCTGGGCGCGGGGCGCTGGTGGGCGGAGCTGCTCCGGGACAGCTTCGTGGGACGCGACCTCCTGGACGCCGACGCGCGGCTCCGGACGGCGATGATCCTCTTCATCCTCTCGGAGGCGGCGATCTTCGCCTCGTTCTTCGCCGCGATCATCTACGCGCGGACCCACGCGAAGAGCTGGCCGCCGGCGGGCATGCCGCACTTCGGCAAACTGCTCCCGGCCGTGAACACCGGCATCCTCCTCTCCTCGTCGGTCACCTGCCATCTCGCGCACGTGGCGATCGAGCGGAAGAACCGCGAGGGCGTGGTCTCGGCGCTTCTGCTCACGATCTTCCTGGGCGCCATCTTCCTCTGCGGGCAGGCCTACGAGTACGGCGTGCTGAACGGGGAGGCGTTCACGATCAAGAGCGGCATCTTCGGTTCGACCTTCTTCATGCTCACGGGCTTCCACGGGCTGCACGTGCTGATGGGGATCGTCTTCCTGAACGTGGTCTACGGCGCGGTGATGCGCGGCCGCGTGACGCACGAGCAGCAGTTCCCGCTGAAGGCTGCCTCCTGGTACTGGCACTTCGTGGACGCGATCTGGATCGGCGTCTTCACGATCGTGTACCTCCTGTGAGGCGCGCTCCCCGGCCGGTCCTCCTCGCCGCCCTGGCGGCTCTCGCGATGGCGGCCGTTTCCTGCCAGACGCTGGCCGGGAAGGGCGACTCGGGGGCGGATTTCGCCGCCTACCGCACGGCTCTGAGCGAGGCGAAGGGGCGCATGGATCGCGCCGCGCAGGACTCCGACGTCCAGGGCGTCTCCAAGGCGATGAAGGAGATCGGCGACCAGTTCAACGCCATCGAGTCCAAGACGTCGTCGATGAACCTGATGGACAACGAGACGATGAAGATCCAGATCGCCACGGGACGCAACACCATCACGCAGACCGGCCCCTGGGTGCAGAACAACGATGCCGATGCGGTCCGTTCCCAGGTGGCCCAGCTCGATCCTGTCCTCACCGAGATCGACGGCCTGCTCGACCGTGCCGTGAAGTCCTCCGCTCCCGCCTCGGGAACGCCATAGGCTGACGCCATGTCCACTCCCTCGCGTCTGGACGAGCTGATGCGCGAGGGGGAAGAGGCGCTCGACGCGGGCGAGTTCGACGCCGCGCTCGAACGCTTCGAGGCCGTTCTCGCCGGAGATCCCGAGCACTGGGGCGCGGCGCTGGACCGCGCCGAAACCCTTCATCTTCTCTGGCGCACGCGCGAGGCCCTGCGCGCCGTCACGGCGCTCCGTCCTCCGGAGGACGAGGAAGACGATGCCGACCGCGCCGATCTCGAGGCGCGGATCCGCGAGGTCACCGGAGACTTCGGCACCGCGGACGGCCTCTTCACGGAGGCTCACCGCCTCGATCCCGAGCACTTTCCCGAGCCGGTGCGCATGAACACCGAGGACTTCCGCGCCGTGCTGGACGAGGTGCTGGCCTCGCTTCCCGAGCCGATCCGGAACGCCGTGGAAGAGGTGCCCGTCGTCGTGCAGCCCAAGCCCACGCCCGCCATGGCCGAATACGCGCCCCACATCACGCCCGAGATCCTGGGACTCTTCGTGGGGACCTCGCTCGGCGACAAGGTGAGCGCGGGATCGGGCTACGCCGACGTCGTGCTCCTCTTCCAGAAGAACCTCGAGCATGCCGGGACGACCGCCGAGGAGGTGGCGGAGGAGATCCGCATCACGCTCCTCCACGAATACGGCCATTACCTCGGCTTCGATGAGGACGCCATCGAGGACCTGGGCCTGGCGTAAGATTCCCTGCATGCAACCCTTGCTGGCCATCCTGGGCGCCGGGCCGGTGGGCATCGAAGCCGCGCTCGTGGCCTCGCGCTCCGGATTCCGGGTCGTGGTCTACGAAGCCGGTCGAGCCGGCGAGCACCTGCGCCGCTTCGCTCACGTTCGGCTGTTCACCCCTTTCGCCATGAACTCGACGCCGCTCGGCCGGGAGGCGCTGCTCCGCGCGGGCGCCACGCTTCCGGAGGACGACGCCCTCCTCACGGCCGGGGCGCTGGTGGAAGACTACCTGGAACCCCTCGTCCGGGCGCTGGCCCCGTCGGTGGCGTTGCGCGGGTACCGAAGGGTCACGCACGTCGGCCGGGAGGGAGCCTCGAAGGGATCGCCGCCGACGCGAGGCGGCATTCCGCGAGGCTCGCTGCCGTTCCTGCTTCGGGTCGAGCGCGAGGACGGCGGCATCGACCACGAGCGCGCCGACTTCGTGATCGACGCGACCGGCGTGTACGGCTCGCCCAGCGACCTGGGCCCGGGAGGACTTCCGGCGGACGGCCAGGAGTCGCTGGGCGGAGTCCTGGAGCGGCACATCCCCGATCTGCGGGACGTCGCGCGCGACCGTTACGCGGGGCGCCGGGTGCTGCTCCTGGGATCGGGGCACTCGGCCGCGACCGCCCTCCTGGAGCTCGAGGCGCTCGCGGGGCAGGGCGCCGGGGCCGAGGTCCACTGGATCCACCGGGATCGCGAGCCCTGCTTCCGCGAGGTGTCCGCGGATCCGCTGCCCGCCCGGAGCGAGCTGGCACGGCGCGCGAACTCGATTGCCCGGTCGGCCCCCTGGCTGAGGCGCCACCCCGGAGCGGAGGTGGCCGGCTTCGTGCCCGAGGAGAACGGCGCCGTGACGGCGCTCGTCTCGGAGAACGGGAGCGAACGCAGGATCACGGTGGATCGCGTCCTCGCGCTCGTCGGATACCGCCCGGATCTCGGGATGACGCGCGAGCTGCGCGTGCACCACTGCTACGAATCGGAGGGGCCGATGAAGCTGGCGGCGGCGATCCAGGCCGCGGACGGCGGGTCGGGCGACTGCCTGGCCCAGGTCTCGCACGGGCCGGCCTCCCTGGAGACGCCGGAGCCCGGCTTCTGCGTCATCGGCGCGAAGAGCTACGGGCGGAGGCCCGACTTCCTGCTCTCCGTCGGGCACCAGCAGGCGCGGGATGCGGTCGCCCTCATCGCCGTTGCGCGCGCCCGCTCGGCGGGTACAATGAACGAAACCCAGCACCCGAAGGGAGACGACGGATGGCTCGAGACAACGGAAACGCCCCAGACGACTACCTGAAGATCCGGGCGATCGACCACGTGGAGTTCTGGGTCGGGAACGCCCGCCAGGCTTCGTACTTCTACACGCATGCCTTCGGCTTCACGACGACGGCCTACGCAGGCCTGGAGAGCGGCGTCCGCGACCGGGCTTCGTTCGTCATGGAGCAGGGGAAGGTCCGCTTCGTCCTGACCGCTCCGCTCGGCCCCGACGGCGAGCTGGCGGAGCACGTGCAGCGGCACGGGGACGGCGTGCGGGACATCGCGCTCGAGGTGGAGGACGTGGACCGCGACTACGCCGAGACCACGAAGCGCGGCGCCCGCGGCATCCTCCCGCCGACGACGATTTCCGACGAGAACGGCTCGATCCGCAAGGCGACGATCGCCACCTATGGCGACACCGTCCACTCGTTCATCGACCGCTCGAAGTACAAGGGGGCCTTCCTCCCCGGCTACAAGTCCACCGGGAACCGCCCGGCGCAGGGGCCGCTCCTCTACGTGGACCACATGGTCGGCAACGTGGCGCTGGGGGACATGAACCGCTACGTCGACTACTACCGCGACGTGATGGGCTTCTCGCAGTGGCAGCACTTCGACGACCAGGACATCTCCACCGAGTACTCCGCGCTCATGTCGAAGGTGATGGCGGGCGGCGGGGGACGGGTGAAGTTCCCGATCAACGAGCCGGCCGAGGGGAAGCGGAAGTCGCAGATCGAGGAATACCTCGACTACTACCGCGGCCCCGGCGTGCAGCACATCGCGCTCGCGACGGAGGACATCATCTCCACCGTCTCGCGCCTCCACGACTCGGGGATCGCCTTCCTCAAGGCGCCGCGCGCCTACTACGACGCGCTCCCCGACCGCGTCGGGTCGATCGACGAGAACCTGGACGCGCTGGCGGCGCTCGGCATCCTGGTGGACCGCGACGAAGAGGGCTACCTGCTCCAGATCTTCTCCAAGCCGGTGCAGGACCGCCCGACCGTCTTCTACGAGGTGATCCAGCGCAAGGGAAGCCGCGGCTTCGGCAAGGGGAACTTCAAGGCCCTGTTCGAAGCGATCGAGCGCGAGCAGGCGCTCCGCGGGAACCTGTAGGCCCGGGCTCCCCGACCGGATGCGGCTCGTCTCCTTCGCCCGCCCCGGCGCGCCCGGCCGCGCGCTGGGCGTCCACGAAGAGGACGGCATTCTCCACCTGGCCCACGCCGCGGCGATCCTCGAGATTCCGGAAAAGGATCGCGCCCTCCTCGCCACGATGGAGTCGCTCCTTGCCGAGTGGGAGCGCGGCGAGCCGCTCGCGCGCGAGGTCGCGGGGCGGGCTCGCGCCGCAGGCGACCGGGCCGCCGCGTTCCTGAGCGCGGTCCGGTTCCGTCCCGAGGACGTCGCCCTGCTTCCTCCCGTGGCGCAGCCCCCCACCGTGCGCGACTTCTACGCATTCGAGACCCACGTGAAGAACGCCCGCGCCCGCCGCGGCCTCACGGTTCCACCGGAATGGTACGAAGCTCCGGTGTTCTACTTCTCGAACCCGGGGGCCTTGATCGGCGATGGGTCCACCGTGGTGCGGCCCGCCACGTCGAAGGCGCTGGACTACGAGCTGGAGATCGCGGCGGTCGTGGGGAAGCGGGCGCGCGACGTGGCCCCGGACGAGTGGCGCTCGGTGGTGGCGGGGTTCACGATCCTGAACGACTGGAGCGCGCGGGACGTCCAGCGGAAGGAGATGGCCGTGGGTCTCGGGCCGGCGAAAGGGAAGGACTTCGCCACCTCGCTCGGCCCCGCGCTCGTGACGCTGGATGAGCTCACGGAGCGGATGCGTGCCGCTCCCGGCGCCGGGGATCGTCTGGATCTGGCGATGGAGGCGCGCGTGAACGGGAAAACCCTGTCCCGCGCCAACGCGAAGGAGATGCAGTTCACATTCGGCCAGATGATTGCGAGGGCTTCGGCGGACGTGTATCTTTTTCCGGGCGACGTGATCGGGTCGGGTACGGCCGGGAACGGCTGCCTCCTCGAGTTGGGCCCTGAAACGCACCCCTGGTTGGAACCTGGCGACACAGTGACCCTCGAGATCGAGCGTCTCGGGACCCTCACCAACCGCGTCGCCTGATCTCGATTCGAGAGGAAACGCCATGCCGATGTACCATGCCCTGGGTCAGATCCCGCACAAGCGGCACACCCAGTTCCGGCGTCCGGACGGGAAGCTCTACACCGAGCAGCTCATGGGCTCGCGCGGCTTCTCCGGGCGCTCCTCGCTGATCTACCACCACAACATGCCGACGCAGGCCAAGGAGATCAAGAAGATCCAGGACTGCTCGGTCGGCTATGCCGCGGAGCAGGGGCTCCGGCACTACCACTTCAAGACGAAGGGGCTGGAGAAGCGCGGCGACCCGGTCTCCGGTCGGGTCGTGCTCCTGCACAACGCCGACGTGTCGATGGCGATCGCCGTGCCCGAAACGACGATGGACTACTGGTACCGGAACGGGCAGGGAGACGATCTCTACTTCATCCACGAGGGCAGCGGCCGCATCCAGACGATCTTCGGCGAGCTGCACTACGGTCCGGGCGACTACGTCGTGATCCCGCGCGGGACCACCTACCGCTTCGAGCCCGCCGACGACCCGCAGCGCTATCTGGTCATCGAGTCGGCGTCGTCGATCGAGACGCCGCGCCGCTACCGCAACGAATACGGTCAGCTGCTGGAGCACGCGCCCATGAGCGAGCGCGACATCCGGAAGCCGGAGCGGCTGGAGACCTTCACCGAAGGCGGGCGGTACGAAGTGCGGATCAAGGCGCGCAACCAGATCACGGCGTACGAGTTCGAGTTCCATCCGCTCGACGTGGTGGGCTGGGACGGCTTCCTCTATCCCTACATCTTCAACATCGGCGACTTCGAGCCGATCACCGGCCGCATCCACATGCCCCCGCCGACGCACCAGTGCTTCGAGGGGCGGAACTTCGTGGTCTGCTCGTTCGTGCCGCGCATGTACGACTACCACCCGCTCGCGGTGCCGGTGCCGTACAACCACTCGAACGTGGACTCCGACGAGGTGCTCTACTACGTGAACGGGAATTTCATGAGCCGGCGCGGCATCGAGGTCGGCTCGTTCACGCTGCACCCTTCGGGAATTCCGCACGGACCGCATCCGGGCGCCACCGAGGCCTCGCTGGGGGCCAAGGAGACGAAGGAGCTCGCGGTCATGCTCGACACGTTCCACCCGCTGAACGTGACGACCGAGGCGGAGCCGTACGACGATAAGGGCTACCCCTATTCGTGGCTCGAACCGTCCGGCAAGTTCACCGGCGAGGGCGCGACCGGTTGAGCGCCCTGCGGGGGCTCGACCCGAAAGAGCTGGCCCCCGCGGACGTCTATGCGCTGCTCACGGGCTGCGTCGTGCCGCGTCCGATCGCGTTCGTCTCCAGCCTGAGCGCGGGAGGGGTCGCGAACCTGGCTCCCTTCTCCTTCTTCAACGCCGGCGGCGGGAATCCGCCTTCCCTGGTCTTCTCCCCGGTCACGAGCGGCGGCCTTCGCGACAAGGACACGCTGCACAACGTGCGCGCGACCCGCGAGTACGTCGTGCACATCGCTCCCTGGGGCGTGCGGGAGCGGATGAACCAGGCTTCGGCCGAGTATCCCCCCGAGGTGGACGAGTTCGAGGCCGCCGGGTTCACGAAGGTCGCGAGCAGGATCGTCAAGCCGTGGCGCGCCGCCGAGTGCCCGATCGCCATGGAGTGCCGCCTGTTCCAGATCGTCGAGCACGGCCAGGGTCCCTACCACGCGAACTATGTGATCGGGGAAGTGGTCTACTTCCACATCCAGGAATCGCTGATGAGGGGACAGCGCGTCGATTCCGCCGCGCTCGACGCCATCGGCCGCCTGGGGGGTCCCAACTACACGCGCGTCACGCCGGAGTCGATCTTCGCGATGCCGCGTCCCGCGACGCCGGAATCGCCCGCGACGGGTGCCAAGCCGTGACGCGCGAATCGCCCGCGGCGGGTGCTACGCCGTGACGCGCGCTCCGGGGGCGTCCGGGGTCGCGGAGCGCGACCCGTCGGTCCTGTTGCGCGAGCTCGCATCCGGATTCATCGCTCCACGCTGCCTCTACGTCGTCGCGGAGCTCGGGGTGGCGGACGCGCTGAACGACCAGCCCGAGCGCGCCGACGCTCTGGCGCGGACGGTCGGCGCCGATCCCGACGCCCTCCGGCGCGTGCTGCGGCTCCTCGCCGCCTACGGGGTCTTCGCGATCGAAGGGGATCTGGTCCGGCACACGCCCCTCTCCCGCATCCTTCGCGAGGACCACCCGCAATCGATGCGGCCGTTCGTCCGGATGTCCGGGCTGCCGATCAACTGGACCGCCTACGGAGCGCTCCTGGACACGGTGCGGCATGGACGGCCGGACAAAGACCCCGGCCACCGCTGGGCCCATTACGCGGAGCATCCGGACGAGGCGGCGATCTTCAACGCCGCGATGGCCTCCAAGGCACGGAGGCAGGTGGCCGCGGTGGCCGCCGCCTACGACTTTTCCCGTTTCTCCACGATCGGTGACATCGGCGGGGGACACGGCCACCTCGTGCGCGCCATCCTGGAATCGGCGCCCAAGGCCAGGGGCGTCGTCTTCGATCTGCCGCACGTGGTCGAAGACGCGCGGCGGGCCGCGCCCGGCGGGCGCGTGGACTTTCGCGCGGGGTCGTTCTTCGACGATGCGCTTCCTCCGTGCGATCTGTATCTCCTCATGGAGGTCATCCACGACTGGCCCGACCCGGAAGCCGCCGCCATTCTCCGGTCGGTCCGGCGCGCCGCGGCGCCCGGGGCGACGCTTCTCATGATCGAGATGATCGTTCCCGACACGCCCGGTCCCGACATGGCCAAGACGATCGACGTGCACATGATGGCGCTGTTCGGCGGGCGTCAGCGAACGCGCGCCGAGTACGAGAGCCTGCTCGCGGCCGCCGGCTTCGCTCTGAAACGGCAGATCGATACCGATGCCGGAGTCTCCATCCTGGAGGCGGAGGCTCGATGAAGGCACTCGCGACGGCCGCCCTCATGCTCCTCGGGCTCGTGACGGAAGCGGCTCCGACGCCCGCTCGAGCCGCCGCGGTCGCCCCAAGCGCCGCCGCCGCCCCAAGCGCCGTCGCCGACACCCTGTCGTTCGAGTTCGCCGACTCGTCGGGGGCCCCCGCCGGGTGGCGGGTCTGGATGCCGCCGGTGCGGTGGGACTCCACGGCGCCGCATGGCGGACGGGGCGCGGCGCGGATCGATCGGGACTCCACCAGCGCGAACGAGTTTTCCGCCTTTTCGCGGGCGCTCCCCGCCGAGTTCGCGGGGGACACGCTCGAGCTTCGCGGGTGGCTCCGCACCGAGAACGTGCGGGGCTTCGCGGGCTTGTGGCTTCGGGAGGACGGACGGGGCGGCGCGCTTCAGTTCGACAACATGGAACAGCGCGCCATCGCGGGAACGACCCCGTGGACCGAGTATCGCGTGGCGCTGCCCCTGGACCCGCGCGCGCGGAGCATCGTTTTCGGCGGCCTGCTGGCCGGGACCGGCACGGCGTGGATGGACGACGTACGGCTGCTCGTGAACGGAACGCCGCTCGCCGAAGCGCCGCGCGTCGTCCGCGCGCGTCCCGGAGCCGAAACCGATCACGAATTCGACGCAGGCTCGCGCCTGACCGAGCGGGAGTTGCGGGAGGCCCGGGTCGAGAACCTGGCGCTCCTGGGCAAGGTCTGGGGATTCCTCAAGGTGCATCATCCCCGGGTCGCATCGGGAGCCCTCAACTGGGACTACGAGCTCTTCCGGATCCTGCCTGCGGTCGCGAAGGC
>DATJEJ010000126.1:0-7959 GCA_035496795.1 Candidatus Omnitrophota bacterium | reverse complement strand
GACGGCCGGCGCATCGTGATCTTCTCGGGCGGGGCAAAGAAGGACAGCGACGAGGACGTGCTGCAGGAGGCCCGCGCCATCCGGGACGGCGGCGGATTCGGCTCGATCATCGGGCGGAATTCGTTCCAGCGGAAGAGGGCTGACTCGATTCAGCTGCTGCGGCGGATCATGGCGATTTATTCGGGGGATGCTGCGTAGACGGTCGCTAAGGGCAGCCTGGCGCTACGCGTTGGGCGAGGGGGAAGGAATCCTGCGGGAAGTGGGTCGCTTCCACCTACGGCTTCTTCAGTGTTCCTGGGGGGAGACTGGCCATCCATTGGACGAAGGCGTAGCCTGCCGCTCCCAGGACGAGGCAGAGGATCGTGATTCCCAGGAGGATCCAGCGCAGGCGCGACCGGAGCGCGGGGTCACGAGCGGGATCACGACCCGGATCCACCGACCCTTCCGCGCCGGCCCCTTTCTCCGACATCCGGGCGATCTTCGTCATAGCGAGCGCTTCCCTGTGAGCGGGGCGGACTTGTCGTTTTCGTCGCGCGGGAAGAGCGTGTAGTTGAGCTGCACCTCGTTCACGTTGCTCGGCGTCCGCGGCGAGAGCGCGAAGTAGACCGGCAGCACCCTCGTCTCGCGCGGGCCCAGCGCCTGGTCCTCGAAGCAGAAGCACTGGATCAGCTGGAATTCGCGCGCGGCCTCGACCGGCGCGATCGAGTGCACCGCCCGGAAGAAGACCGAGTCGTCGCTCATGTTCGTGAACGTGTAGTCCAGATGCACCGGGCGGCCGGGAATCACGTGCACGAGCGGCACCGACGGACCGAACCGGACCGGCAGCCCCGTCGCCGACACCCCCATGAACTTCACCTGGATATCCCGGCTCTGGATCGGCCCCGTCGACGACGAGAGGGTCGGCCCCTCGCCGTAGACCGACTGGAACGCCGCCTTCCCCGATCCTCCGATCCCGAATCGCGCGCAGAACAGCTTGAAGAGCGGGACGTTGGCGTAGGCGAAGGAGAACATCAGGAGCACCACGGTCCCGAGGGCGACGCCCATCACCCAATTGGGAATCCGGCGCCGGATCGCGGGATCGGGAGCGTCGGCGATGGGTTCCATGTCAGGAGCGGAGCGGAATGCGCCAGAGCGCGTCGGCGATCATTCCCAGGAAGAGCACGAAGAGGTAGACGATGGAGTAGGCGAAGACGCCGCGCGCCGCCGCCACGGTGGGAGCGCGCCGGGCGCGAACCGCCTTCACCACGAACCACGCGCCCAGGAACAGCGCCGTGACGCCGAGCACCAGGCCGCCGGCGTTCGCGAACGGCATGAGCAGCGTGACCAGGACGAGCACGAGCGTGTAGAGCTCGATCTGCCGGTAGGTCTCCGCCTCCCCCTTCACGATCGGGAGCATCGGGATGCTCACCCGGCGGTAGTCGTCCTGCACGCAGATGGCGAGCGCCCAGAAGTGGGGCGGGGTCCAGAGGAAGATCACCAGGAACATCAGCACCGGCGCGAGCGCCAGCTGTCCTGCCGCGGCGGCCCAGGCGATCACGGGTCCCATGGCGCCGGCCGCTCCGCCGATCACGATGTTGTGCACGGTGCGGGGCTTCAGCCAGAGCGTGTAGAAGAAGCCGTAGAACGCGATCGTCCCGAACGCGAGCCAGGCCGCCAGCAGGCTTCCATATTGCGCCAGGGCGACGACGGAGAGGACGCCGATGGCGATCGCGAACGCCAGCGCGCGCCCCGGCGCCACGCGATGCCGCGGCAGCGGGCGGCGCGCCCGGGTGCGCTCCATCTGCGCGTCCAGGTCGCGTTCGAAGTACTGGTTGAAGGCGTTCGCCGAGCCGGCGGTCAGCATGATGGCGCCCAGCACGACCAGGAGCCGGAGCGGGTCCGATAGCAGCGAGCGCTCCGCCACGACGCCGGCCAGGGCTGTGATCATGACCAGGGCCACGATGCGGGGCTTCGTCAGCTCGATGTAATCACGCACGGGATAGCTCGTAGCTCGCCACGTTGAGGGTTCCGAACAGGATCAGCGCGGTGCCCAGGTGGCTGGCGCTGACCGGGAGGGGCACGCGGAGGAGCACGTTGGCCACGCCCAGCAGAAACTGAACGGTGAGGAGTATACCCGAAATCCGGAGCGGCCACCGGGCGCGCGGCGGCAGCGCCAGCGGGGCCGAGCGGAAGAGCATCGCCAGGATGATGAGCGTGACGGCGTAGGCGCCGAGCCGGTGGGCGTAATGGATCCCCAGGAGCCCGTGCATGGGAGGGAGCCACATCCCCTGGCAGGTCGGAAAGTCGGGACAGGCGAGCGCGGCCCCGGACGAGGAGACCCACCCCCCGAGCGCCACCTGCGCCAGGACGGCCCCCGCGGCGATCTTGGCCCAGAGGGCGATCCCCCGGCGCTTCCCCGGATCCGTCGCACCCCCTTCCCCGGCCGCGGCCGCCGGCGAGGCGCCCGCCTCGTCCTCGGCGTCGCGCGCGACCAGCGCCATCCGGATCAGGATGGCGAAGAAGAGGAACGCGATCACCAGATGCGTCACGACGCGGTCCACCGGCAGCTCCTCCAGCACGACGCGCGCTCCCAGGAAGACCTGCAACCCGAGCGTGATCAGCGCGGCGATCGTGAGCGGCAGGAGCCGCGCGCGCCAGCGTGCGCTCCGGAAGACCAGGAACGCGATGCCCAGGGTTCCCAGGCTCACCAGGCCCGCGATCGCGCGATGGATGTACTCGATCAGGACGTTGTGCTGCGGCTTGGGGATCAGCTTGCCGTGCGCGAGAGGCCAGTCGGGGATGGCCAGCCCCGATCCGGAAAGGCGGACGATGCCGCCCCAGACGACCAGCACGAATACGAGGAGCAGCGTGATTCGAAGCAGCGGGACGAGGCGCGACCGCGCGCTCATGGGCAAAGCGGCGCCGGATGCGCGCCGCGCGATGCTCTTGTCGTGGCGTCTCCTACCGGATCACCGGGATCCGCGCGAAGTTCTCGGCGGGCGGCGGCGACGAGATCGTCCACTCCAGCGTCTTGTTGAACTCCGCGTGGTCCCACGGGTCGACCGGCGCGCGCTTGCCGCGCCAGAGCGTCATGAGGACGTTGATCAGGAAGATGCTCATCGCCACGAAGAGAATCCCGGCGCCGATGGTCGAGATCTGGTTCAGCCCCTCGTACTGCGGCTTGTAGGTGTAGATGCGGCGTGGCATCCCCAGCATCCCCATCACGTGCATCGGCATGAACACCACGTTCATCCCGACGAACACCAGCCAGAAGTGCACCTTGCCCCAGAACTCGTTGTAGAGGCGTCCCGAGATCTTGGGGAACCAGTAGTAGAACCCGGCGAAGATCACCATGATCGAGCCGCCGAAGAGGACGTAATGCAGATGCGCGACGACGAAGTAGGTGTCGTGCACCTGGACGTCGAACGGCACGAGCGCGAGCCACACGCCGGTGATCCCGCCGATGATGAAGAGGCAGATGAAGCCGAGGCCGAAGAGCATCGGCGTCCGGAAGCGGATCGCGCCGCCCCAGACCGTCGCGAGCCAGGACCAGATCTTGATGCCGGTGGGCACCGCGATGACCATCGAGGCGAACGAGAAGAAGAAGCGCAGCCGCTGGTCGATGCCGGTGACGAACATGTGGTGGCCCCAGACCAGGAAGCCGATGAAGCCGATCCCGGCCGTGGCGATCACCATCCCCGTGTATCCGAAGATCCGCTTGTCGGAGAAGGCGGGCAGCACCTGGGACACCATCCCCATCGCGGGCAGGACCATGATGTAGACCGCGGGGTGCGAATAGAACCAGAAGAGATGCTGCCAGAGCACCGGGTCGCCGCCGGCCGAGGCGTGGAAGAAGCCGGTGCCGAACAGCCGGTCGGTGAGGAGCATCGTGAGCCCGCCCGCCAGCACGGGGGTGGCGATCAGGATGACCGCCTGGGTGATCAGCACGTTCCAGCAGAACATCGGCATCTTCATGATGCCCATGCCGGGCGCGCGGAGGTTCAGGATCGTCACGACGAAGTTGATCCCGCCCAGAATCGAGGAGAGCCCCGCCAGGTGGAGTCCCAGGATCCAGAGATCCACGCCCGGCCCCGGCGAGAACTGCCGGTCGGAGAGCGGCGGATAGTTGGTCCAGCCGGCGGCCGCGGCGCCTCCCTGCAGGAGGAGGCTCGTGAGCATGAACCCGCCCGCGGGGATCAGGAGCCAGAACGAGATGGCGTTCAGCCGCGGGAAGGCCATGTCGCGCGCGCCGATCTGGATCGGCACGACGTAGTTCGAGAGGCCCGCCAGCACGGGGATCGTCCAGAAGAAGACCATGAAGGTGCCGTGGAGCGACATGATCTGGTTGTACGTCTCGGGATGCAGCAGATGGAGGCCGGCCTTCGAAAGCTGCGCGCGCATGATCATCGCGAAGATGCCCGCGATGAAGAAGAACGTGAAGGAGAGCCAGAGGTACATGACTCCGATCAGCTTGTGATCCGTGGTCAGGAGGTACTTCATGATGCCGGTGCGCGGCTTCGGCCCGACGTGCACCAGCTCGGTCCCGACGGGCCGGGTCAGCGTGCCCGCTTCCATGCCTCTACGCTCCCCTCTTCTTCTGCTCGATCCAGCGGGCGAATTCCTCGGGCGGAACCACGTTCACCGTGATGAACATCTCCGCGTGGAGGACGCCGCACAGCTCGGCGCACTGTCCGTTGTAGGTGCCCGGCTTGGCCACCTGGAACCAGGTGTGGTTCACGCGGCCGGGGTTCGCGTCCATCTTGACGCCGAAATCGGGCAGGAACCAGGAGTGCACGACGTCGATGGAGGTCACGTCGGCGGCCACGATCTTCCCCGCCGGGATGACCAGCGGCTCGTTCGCGAAGACCACGCCGTAGCCCGGGTAGCGATACTCCCAGAACCACTGGTGTCCGATGATCTCGACGGTCAGGTCCGACTTGGGGACGGTCTCCAGGTACTTGAGCGTCGAGAACGACGGTCCCGCGAGATAGACCAGCGCGAGCGCGGGAATGGCGGTCCAGATCATCTCCAGCCGGAAGTTCTCGTGAAACGTCGCGGCCTTCACCCCGGGCTTGGCGCGGAAGCGGAGCACCACGATCAGGAGCAGCCCCTCGGCCAGGATCAGGAAGAAGGAGGTCACCGCCACGGCCTTGTACCAGAGGGTCCGCACTTCGTGCGCGACGGGCGTGGCGGGGTGGAGGAGCCAGGCTCCGGCGGTTCCCGCGGCGAGGAGTCCCACCGCAAGGCCCAGGATCGCGAGCCATGTCCGGCGCGTCGGCATGGAGATCATGTTAACTCCTGGGGCGCGCCGCGCTGGACAGCCGCGCGCGCAGCGATTGGGTGTAGTCGTAGAGGACGCGGATCTGCTCCGACGTGAGATCCCCATGCGAGGGGTGCATCCCGCCCGTGAGACCGTAGACCATGAGCCGCTCGAAACCCGCGGCGTCCCCCGCCAGCGGCCCCGTGGCCGCGAGGCTCCGGGTGGTGACGTAGACGTAGGGCGCCGAGCCGATCATGCGCGTGCGCACGCCGCCCTGCCCCCAGGCGCCGTGACAGGAGGCGCAGCGCGCGGCGTAGAGAATCCCGCCCTCGCTGGAGTCGGCGGGCGCGCCGGCCATGGCCGGGACGGCCGGCGCCGGGCGCTCCGCGATCAGCTGCATGGCCCGCGCGATCGGGATGGTGTCCCCCGGAGCCGGACCCGCAAGGGCGGCGCCGCCTCCGGTGGTGTCCTTCTTGGCCCCGCCCCCGAACTGGTCCAGCCAGGCCAGATCCTCGGGCTTGTCCGCCTCCTGCTTCGAGGGATTGAACGTGCGCACGTACTGCGCGAGGGCGAAGCGGTCCTGGATCGGAATTCCCGGGAAGGGCGCCATCGCCGTGCCGGGCGAGCCGTTCGTGATGGTCTGGACGATGCGCGCGACGCCGCCCCCATAGCGCCAGTAGCCGGACGTGAAGTCGCGCGGCTTGGGATTCAGGGCCGACGCCGCGGGACCGTCGCCCTTGCCGTTGACGCCGTGGCACGAGGCGCAGTTCACGGAGAACAGCGTCTTGCCCTGGCCCACCAGCTCGGGCGAGGGCTTGAGGAGCGCCTGCACGTCCACCGAGGCCGCCGGCGAGGCACCGCCCGCGGCGCCGGGAGCGCCTCCCTCGCCGCCGCCCTTCCCCGAGTGGAAGCCGGCCGTGTACATGAGCCCGGCCACCACGGCCAGAATGACGCCCGTGAAGACGAACTGCGCGACGGCGACCGTCGAGGAGAGCTTGTCCCGGTCGGGCGCGGCGGTGTGCCGCGGCGGGCCGTGCCCGGCCCCGGAGCCGTGCTCCGAGGCGCCGACGACGCGGCCGGCCGATCCCTGGCCCGGCTCCTGCGGGGTGGCGTGCTCGGTCATCCGTGGAACCTCACGCTCGATTCGTAGTGCGGGTCGCCCGACGGCGAGACCGGGTGCCGCGAGAGGAATCCGAGGATGATCCAGCCGAAGAGCCCGAGGAAGCCGAGCGTGACGCCGATCTCGGTCCAGCCGAAGACGACGCGCTCGGGCGAGAACACGGGCAGGATCACCCAGAAGAGATCCAGCCACTGCCCCACCAGCACGATGGCGCAGACGGTGAGGAGTCCCGCCTCGCTCTCCTTCACCTTCACCGGCATCAGCGCGAAGAAGGGGATCCCGAACTTGCACACCATCAGCGCGATCCCGATCATCCCCCACCCGGTATAGGTCCGGGGGATCATCCAGTCGGTCTCCTCGGGCAGGTTCGCGTACCAGATCAGCATGAACTGCGAAAAGGCGATGTACATCCAGAAGATCGAGAACGCGAACACGTACTTGCCCAGGTCCTGGTAGTGGAAGCGGCTCACGATTCCCTCGAGCGCGCCCTGGCGCCGGAGGAGCACGATGACGATCGTCAGGAGCGCCAGGCAGCTCTGCCACGCGCCCGCGAAGCAGTAGACGCCGAACATGGTGCTGTACCAGAGCGGCTCGAGCGACATGAGCAGGTCGAAGCCCAGGAGCGTGAGCGTGATGGCGAAGATCACGATGAAGATCGGCGCCACCCGGAGGCTCTTCTTCGTCAGGGCGGGATCGCGCGTCGCGTCCTGCCGCGTGGAGTTCCGCACGAAGTACCACCCGAAGAGGCTCCACACCGCGAGGATGAGGAGGTTCCGGGCCGTGAAGAAGGGCACGGAGAGATAGCCCCCCTTGGTGACGTGCTCGGCCGCGACTTCCCCGGCCACGGAGGGGTTGGACCAGACGTAGAGCTTCGGGATCCCCACCAGGAGCACCACGAAGAGCAGGAGCGCGTAGGGCAGATAGGACGTGAACGCCTCGGCCACGCGCCGCACGACGACGCTCCAGGTGGCGCCGACCAGGTAGTGAAGCGCGGTGAAGAAGACCCCCGCGACGGCGATGAACAGGAAGTAGACGTAGCCCAGCAGGAACGCCGCGTAGGCGCGCGTCTGGTCCCCGCCGCCGTGATACTCGATCAGGAACGTCGCGATGCCGATCAGGATGAAGATGCCGAACATGGCGCGGATCCCGCCCGGGATCGCGAGCGGAGCCGCGGCACGGACGGGGGCTGCGTGCGCGGTGGCCGGGGCGCTCATCGGGAGGCGCTCCTTCCGGTCGTGTCGGCGGCCGCGGCCGTCGAATCCGCGGCGCCGGCCTGGGCCTTCGCCGGCAGGTCCTGAGGCAGAGGTCGCGCGGCGCGCTGCAGCGCGCGCACGTAGTGCACCACCGCCCAGCGATCCTCGGGAAGGATCTGGCTCGCGTAGCTCGGCATCAGATTCTGCCCCCGCGTGATGATGTGGAAGATCCGGGCGTCGGGCCAGTTCCGCACCTTGTCGGAGAACAGGAGCGGCGGCTGCGGATAGAGCGGCTCGATGTACCCCTGCCCGTCGCCGCGGGGCCCGTGGCAGACGACGCAGGTGTTCATGTAGACGCGCTGGCCGCGGCCGATCACTTCGGCCGTGCGCGGCAGAGGATTGACGAG
>DATJEJ010000125.1:0-5414 GCA_035496795.1 Candidatus Omnitrophota bacterium | reverse complement strand
ACTTTGGTGCACAATACGGGCGCGGCGTTCGGTCTCTTCCCGGGCAGCCGCCTGCCGTTCATCGTGGTCTCCGTGCTCGCGATCGGAGTGGTGCTCTACCTCTTCCTGCGCGAGACCTATCGGAGCGTGACGAACCGCGTGCTCCTGGGTTGTATCCTGGGGGGCGCGATCGGCAATCTGGTCGACCGCGTCCGCCTCGGATGGGTGGTCGACTTCATCGACGTGGGCATCGGAACGGCCCGCTGGCCGGTCTTCAACGTGGCCGACAGCGCCGTCACCTTGGGAGTGCTCCTGCTTGCCTGGAATCTCGCGCGATCCGGGCGCGTCGCCGCCCCAGAGCCCGAAGACCCATCTCGTGCCGGCGTCCCGGGCGGGTGAGCGGCTCGACCGCTACCTGGCCGAAGTCGAGCGCAGCCTCTCCCGTTCCGCCGTGCAGCACCTGATCGACGCCGGTCACGTGCTCGTGAACGACGGGCCCGCGCGCGCGAGCCGTCGCGTGAAGCCGGGCGACCGGGTGCTCGTGACCCGTCCGCGCCGTCCGCCCAGCGTCCTCGCCCCCGAGCCGATCCCGCTCGACATCGTCTACGAAGACGACGCCCTGGCCGTGGTGAACAAGCCCGCGGGCATGGTCGTGCACCCCGCCGTCGGGCACCGCACCGGCACCCTGGTCCACGCCCTTCTCCATCGCTACACGGCCCTCTCCTCGGCGAACGGCGCCGAGCGCGCGGGGATCGTGCACCGCCTGGACAAGGGCACCTCGGGCCTCCTCCTCATCGCGCGCACCGAGGAGTCGCACCGCGAGCTGGCGCGCCAGATCGAGGCGCGCGAGGTGAAGCGCGTCTACCGCGCGATCGTCTGGGGGCATCCGCGCGGGCAGGAGGGGCGGATCGAGGCCTCGCTGGCCCGGAGCCGGAGCGACCGCAAGAAGATCGCGGTGGTGACCCGGGGCGGGCGCTCCGCGGCGACGCGCTGGCGGGTGGAGCGGCGGTTCGACGATCTCGCCGAGCTCATGCTCTCCCTGGAGACGGGGCGCACGCACCAGATCCGGGTCCATCTCGCGCACCTGGGACATCCGGTCTTCGGGGACGCCGAGTACGGCGGCCGCCGCGGGCCGCTCCTGCGCCTGGCGCCGCGACGCCGCGCGCAGGTCGCGCTGATCCTGGGCGACCTGGATCACCAGGCGCTGCACGCCGAGACGCTCGCGTTCCGCCACCCGGTGACGCGGCTCCCGATGGAATTCACGCGCGCCGTTCCCCCCGACTTCGCGGCCGCGCTCGAAGCGCTCGCATGCGCGTCCTAGGCGTGGATCTCGGCACGCGGCGGATCGGTCTCGCGCTCTCCGATGAAGGGGAGCGCCTGGCGAGCCCGCTCCGGGCGATCGCGGTCGCCTCGGTGCGCGAAGCGCCGGGCGCCGTCGCCTCCGCCGCGCGCGAGGCCGATGCCGGCGCGATCGTGGTGGGAGCGCCGCTGGGATTGGAGGGGGAGGAGGAGCGTCCCGAGACGCGCCGCGTCCGCCGCTTCGCGCAGGCGCTGCGGCGCGCGACCGGGCTCCCGGTGCACCTGATGGACGAGAGCCTGAGCAGCCGCGAGGCCGCCGAGCATGCCTCGGCCGCGGGACGCGACGCCGCCACCCGCGCGCGATCGGGACGGGGCGAGGCCAGGGACGCCCTCCACGCCGCCGCGGCCGCGGTCATCCTGCAGCGCTGGCTGGACGAGGCGCCGCTCCGCGCGGCCGCGCGCGAGGCTCGCGAGCGCTCGGCCCGGCCGGCCAAGCCCGCCAAGGAGGACCGGCCATGAGACGGAAGCAGCGGATCCGCCGCACGTTCGTCCTGGGCGGGATCGTGGGCGTGGTGCTCCTCTCGGGACTCCTCTTCTTCCCGTCGACCGTCACCCGCCAGTTCGAGTCGCGCGAGGTGCTGATCCCGAAGGGCGCCAAGATCGATCAGATCGCCACGATCCTCCACGACAACGGCCTGATCGGAAATCCGAAGCTCTTCGTGCTGGCGGCGCGCGTTCTGGGCTACGACCGCGGGCTCAAGGCGGGCCGCTTCACGCTCCCGGTGGGCTCCAGCATCTACCGGATCTTGACGCAGCTCGCGCACGGGATGGCCAAGCAGGACATGGTCACCATTCCCGAGGGGCGGCGCGCCGACCAGATCGCGGCCATTCTCCACCAGCGCGCGAAGATCGATCCGATGGCCTTCCTGGCCCTGGTCGGGGATTCCGCGTTCGCGCATTCGCTGGGCGTCTCGGCGAACCGGCTCGAGGGATACCTCTACCCCGACACGTACCCCTTCTACCCGCTCCTCACGCCCGAGGAGGTCGTGAAGGTGATGGTGGAGCGGGCGATCCGGACCTTCAGCGAGGAGATGGCGCTGCCCGGCGCCCGGGAGGGGCTCTCGCTCCACCAGCTGGTCACGCTGGCTTCGATCGTCGAGGCGGAGGCGCAGGTGCCCTCGGAGCGTCCGCGGATCGCGGCCGTCTTCTACAACCGATTGCGGCAGGGTATGATGCTCCAGTCGGATCCGACCGTGCTGTACGCTCTCGGTCTCTGGAAACAGCGGACCTTCTACAAGGACCTGGACGTGCGATCCCCCTACAACACCTATCGGAACCGGGGTCTGCCGCCCGGGCCGATCTGCAATCCGGGACGCGCCGCGGTCCACGCCGTGCTGTTTCCGAACTCCGACTCGACCGAGCTCTACTTCGTCGCGCGCGGGGACGGGACGCACATCTTCTCCCGTTCCTGGGAGGACCATCTGAAGGCGATCGCGCATGTGCGCACCCAGGCGCCTCGCGATTCCACCCTGGTCCCGATCGGTCCGGGGCTGTCCGAGCCCGAGCCGCAGCCGGTGCTCCAGGCGGTGGGGCCCAGGCCGGAGCCGATCCCGGCGGCGAAGACTCCGGAGGTCGAAGCTCCGAAGCCCGAACCGAAGCCGTCGACCGCCAAGGCATCCGCGACCAGGACTCCGGCGGTGAAGTCGTCCACCCCGAAGGCCTCCACGGCGAAGGTCTCCACCACGAAGGCGCCCGCCGCGAAGTCCGGAACGGCCAAGACGACGACCCGAAAGACCGGGCGCAAGGCGCCGGTCCGAGTCAGGCACACGGTGCGGGACAGCACCCGATGAGCGGCTTCCCGGCCACGATTCACGTCGCGGGGCGCGATGGAAGCGGCGCTCTCGAGGCGAAGCGCGCGAAGCTCCACGCCATCCTCTCCGGAATGGGGAGGACCCTGGTGGCCTACTCCGGGGGCGTCGATTCGGCCGCGCTCCTCGTCGAGGCGTGGGCGGTCCTGGGAGACCGCGCGGTCGGCGTGATCGCCAGGAGCCCCTCCCTGCCCGTCGCCGAGCTGGAGCTGGCGCTCCGGACCGCCGGGAACGCCGGGGTGCCGGTGCGGGTCGTGGAGACCCGCGAGCTGGACCGCCCGCGCTACCGCGCCAACACCGGGGACCGCTGCTACCATTGCAAGGCGGAGCTGTTCGAACGGCTCTCCGAGATCGCTGCCGGCGAGGGGTTCGAGTCGCTGGCGTACGGGGCGGTCACCGACGATCTCGGCGAGGTCCGCCCCGGGATGGCGGCGGCCAGCGCCTTCCGGGTCCGCGCTCCCCTGATCGAGGCGGGCCTCTCCAAGGTCGAGGTCCGGCTGCTCGCCCGGGGGAGGGGCCTTCCGGTCTGGGACAAGCCCCAGTCGGCCTGCCTCGCGTCCCGGATCCCGGTGGGGTCGGAGGTCACCGCCGCCAAGCTCCGCCAGGTCGAGGAGGCCGAGGCCTGGATCCGCGGGGCGTTCGGGACCCGGGTCCTCAGGGTTCGACATGTCGGAGACACGGCCCGCATCGAGGTGGCGCCCGAGGAAGTCCCACTGATGAAAAGCGCGACATCCCTGGCCAGACTCGAAAATGGCCTGCAAGCCTTTGGTTTCATGAGAGTTGAGGTCGATCCGCGCGGATATGTCCGCCCGGACCCGATTCCAGTGGTTTCTGACACCGTAGATAGGGAGGGACACGATGGCGACCGCGGGTGAGGCGAGGCGGAAGGCCCGGCGCGTCGAGGGGCGCAAGCCCATCGAACGCCAGGACGTGGATCTGCCTTTCGGCCGTAAGAACTACATTCTCTTCGGTTTAGCGGCGATCTGCATCGTGGCGGGGTATATCACCCTGTCGAGCGGGTCGATCACGCTCGCCCCGATCCTCCTTCTTGTGGGCTATCTTGTTCTGATTCCATGGGGTATACTGGCCAGGTCGGGCGAATAGCTCAGCTGGAAGAGCACTTGCCTTACACGCAAGGGGTCACAGGTTCGAACCCTGTTTCGCCCACCATCCCACCCCCCGAAGGCGCTTCTACCCCTTGACTTTGCTACCCAAAGCTGTTAGACTTCTTGGGTGAATCAAAGCGCATCCAGAGGCGGACGCATCCCCGCTCGGTTGTGCCTCGGGCATAAGTCCTTACGAAAATTGCTGCTATTCTGATAAGCAAGAATCGAATTGCCCGAAAGGAGGTGTTTCAGACCGCCACGGCAACACCCTTACCATGCTGAAAAACTCGGGATTACCTTTTCGCATCCATTGATTCGACGCAGCGGTAAGACCCTAGGAGGTGTGATGATGTTGAAAGTGGCCAAGCTGGGCACTGCGATCGCGGCAGTTTTGGCATGGATCGTCCCGGCCGCCTACGCCGGTGTCCCGGACGTGGCGCAGTCGTTCTACGTTCCGCAGATCGGAACGACGGCGACGCCGACGGAAGGGACGACCGCGATTAGGCTGTTCCGGATGTGCCCGAACATGGATGGTTCGGCGACGCTTCCGAGCAACTCACGGATCAAGGTTGTGGTCCGCGACGTGAACGGAAACGGGATTCCGGGAGTAGCCGCCGCGGACATTTGCGTGCTGTTCAACGGTGGTACGGTCGCGCAGGGATTCAGCGGCGTGGGCGCGGATTCGGTGGTCTCGAATTCGCAGTTCAACACCTCCCCGCTGTGCCCGGACGTTCGTTGCGTGGCGGCGGACGTTCCGACGGACGCGACGGGTGCGACGTACATCACGTTCCTTGGGTCGGACGGCGTGACCGGGGGCGTGGCGGTTCGGAATGCGAATCGGAAGTGGGGTCACTATGACACCGAGCTTCCGGTGTACGTGCTGGGGTTCAAGCTTTCCGGTCGTTTGACGAGCGCGTCGGCGAACGGGACGTACACGCTCCGGATCAAGAATTTTGACTGGACGGGTGGTCTGACCACGGCGGTGAACGCGGGTGAGGCGGTGAACATCACCGACTTCAACGGGATCTCGAACGGTATCGGGATCAACAACGTGATCAGCTACTGGAAGGACTTCGACACGTCGGGCGCGGTGAACTCGACCGACCTGAACATCGTGACGACGCATCTGAACCACAATTGCACCTTCCCGCTGAATCCGTAG